>NZ_JBQLIB010000034.1:0-1439 GCF_056034365.1 Marinococcus sp. LNHM5E3-2.1 | reverse complement strand
CCACATTGCACCATCTGCTTGATAGCTTCAATGCTCCACAACTCCATGGGACGAAACACCGGGAGTTCGTGCTTGGCCATATACCGTTCAAACAGCGTCCGATAGCTGCACCCCTGTTCGTTGGTAATGAAACTGGCGTCGGATTCCCCCATTTTATAATCATTGAAATGACCTGGCCCCTCCGGGGGCCCGACAAGCACCATGGGCTCCTGCCCGAATGAATAATGCTCGCATCGTTCCAAGTGAACTTCCGGATACACCATAAAAGCAACATCGACCCGGCCGCTGAGCAAGTCCGTCTGATTTTTGCTGCAGGTGCCGTTGGTCAGGACCACTTCCACCTGAGGGTACTTCCGGGAATACGCTTGAATGACCGGTCCAAGTCGGGAAATAGTCAGCGACTCGGGAGCAGCAATTTTTAACACTCCCTGAACCTCCTGGGAGTGGTGCATCTGCGTCATCCGCTTGTGCGTCGCCAGCAGGTCTTCAGCCAAGGGAATGAGTTCTTCCCCGAGCGGGGTCAGTCGCAGCTGTTTATATTCATATAAAAAGACGGGACCGCCAATGGCTCGTTCGAGTGCCTGCATATGAGAAGTAATCGTGGACTGCGTATAACCGAGGACGGCTGCAGCTTCGGTATAGCTCCCTGTTTTTACAATGGTTTGAAACGTCAGAATGTGCCGGATTTCCATCGAGAGCTTCCTTTCTGGTTTTTTAATCGAAAAATTCGATAGTCGTTTTACTAATTTCAATTTTATGAATCGTCATAAGTACCATACAATAGAAAGGGCCAATGAGCAATCAAAAAGGAAGGGATCAAATGAATATCGCCGCATTTCTTTCATATATCATCGTTACTTCTATCACGCCTGGGCCGAGCAATATTTTAATGATGAATGAAGCACGAAAAGAAGGGTTTACCGGAGCGTGGCGATTCTCGAGTGGGATTTTAACCGGATTTGCACTCCTTGGCTTCCTGAGCGGTATTTTTACATCGACGTTGTATCAATGGATACCCATGATCGAACCGTACTTGAAGACGTTAGGAGCCGGTTATCTCTTATATCTAGCCTGGAAAGTGAGCCGCCCGTCCTCTTCCAGTACCACTGGCAAACCCGGCCGTTCATCGTTTTGGACCGGCGTGCTCGTCCAGCTTTTCAACATCAAAAGCATCTTATTCTTTTTAACGGTCATGAGTGCCTTTATTTTGCCACTCACGGGATCATTACTGGCAGTGCTTGGTTATATGATCATCACCATCGTTCTCGGATGGGGGGCCCTGCTCTTATGGTCGGTATTTGGGAGCATGTTTCAAGCGTTTTTCGCCACATACGATCGGCCGGTGCGGGTGGTGATGAGCGGTCTCCTCATCTATGCGGCCTTCGCTATTTTTCTCTAATACGTGGAGCTTTTCCTCAAAGGACAAATATTCTCGTCTA
>NZ_JBQLIB010000033.1:0-1519 GCF_056034365.1 Marinococcus sp. LNHM5E3-2.1 | reverse complement strand
CAGTTTTTTTGTAGGCAAGCGCCCCGAAGGGTCGTATACTAAAAAGAAAAGGGGCGATATCGCCATGCTTGGCAAAGCCGAAAATCACCGATTGGATCAAGTGACCGTTGCTGTGGAAGACCTCGTGCCTGCTGACCACTTTCTTCGGACCATCGATGCGATGATTGATTTCCGGTTCATTGACGAGCAACTGGCTCCGTATTATTCGCCGACCGTCGGTCGGCCGTCGATTCCGCCGATCACCTTGTTTAAAATGATGTTTATTGGCTATTTCTACGGCATCCGCTCGGAACGGCAGCTGGAAAAAGAGCTCCAGACAAACGTGGCTTACCGGTGGTTTCTTGGTTTCTCATTGACGGACCGCATTCCGGATCATTCCACGATCAGCTGGAACCGGCAGACCCGATTTCTCGATACGACCATCTTCCAGGACATTTTTGATACCATCGTCCGGCAGGCGGACGCGCATGGCCTGGTCGACGGGCGGATTTTATTGACCGACTCCACCCACGTGAAAGCCAATGCCAACAAAAACAAGTTTCTGCGAAAAGCGAAATCGCCCAAAGTGCCCGTTTACCTGGACGAATTGGAAGCAGATGTTCAAGCCCACCGAGAAGCAGAAGGAAAAAAGCATTGGGACCGCGGAAGGAGGGGAAGTCCGCTCCCACCACGATGACCCGGGTCAGCCGGACCGATTCGGATAGTGGCTTTTTGATGCGGGATGGCAAGCCACAGGGGTTTTTTTACCTGGACCACCGCACGGTGGACGCTAAACATAACATCATCACAGACACCTATATCACGCCGGGCAACGTGCATGATGCCGATCCTTACTTGGAGCGCCTCGAGGTCCAACGGGCCAAATTCGGCTTTCAGGTGGAGGCAGTGGCGCTCGACGCCGGCTACTTCACCGCGTATTTATGCAAAAAACTCGAGGAGCAGGGCATCTACGCCGTCATGGGATACCGGCGCCCGGGGAAAAGCGGCCCGTACATGCCGAAACGCAAATTTCGTTTTGTCCCGCAGAAAAAAACGTATGTCTGCCCGATGGGCTGCCTGTTGACCTATCGCACGACGGACCGGAACGGCTATCGGCACTATCGTTCCCGCCCCCAGGACTGCCAGGGCTGCCCGCTGCGGGAGGATTGTTTTTCCCCATCGGCGACGTCCCGGGTGGTGAGCCGGCATTTGTGGGAAGACTTCAAGGACCGGGTCCGCGCCCGGAAACGGACGAACACCGGGAAAGCATTGTACCACTTACGCACCCAGACCGTGGAACGCAGTTTTGGAGACGCCAAGGAACTCCATGCGTTTCGGTATGCCCGATGCCGAGGACACTCGTCTGTGCAGGAACAGGCATATCTGACCGCTACCTGCCAGAATATGAAAAAAATGGCCCTCGTTCTCGCCAACCAGGCGACATAGAGGGCAACATTTTTGAGGCACCAGCCAAAAAAGAACGTGGATCGAACGATCCACGAACAAACATGACGCTTTTATTTTGTTTCTCAACAATCTG
>NZ_JBQLIB010000032.1:0-1660 GCF_056034365.1 Marinococcus sp. LNHM5E3-2.1 | reverse complement strand
TCTCTCAAAAGGAAAGCCAAGCCAGGCCCCTGCCCGGTCCCTGCGGGACCGGGGTCATGCTCCATAGAAAGGAGGTGATCCATCCCCACCTTCCGGTAGGGATACCTTGTTACGACTTCACCCCAATCATCTGCCCCACCTTCGGCGGCTGGGTCCCAGAAGGGTTCCCTCACCGACTTCGGGTGTTGCAAACTCTCGTGGTGTGACGGGCGGTGTGTACAAGGCCCGGGAACGTATTCACCGCGGCATGCTGATCCGCGATTACTAGCGATTCCGGCTTCATGCAGGCGAGTTGCAGCCTGCAATCCGAACTGAGAATGGCTTTTCTGGATTGGCTCCCCCTCGCGGGTTCGCATCCCGTTGTACCATCCATTGTAGCACGTGTGTAGCCCAGATCATAAGGGGCATGATGATTTGACGTCATCCCCACCTTCCTCCGGTTTGTCACCGGCAGTCACCTTAGAGTGCCCAACTGAATGCTGGCAACTAAGATTAGGGGTTGCGCTCGTTGCGGGACTTAACCCAACATCTCACGACACGAGCTGACGACAACCATGCACCACCTGTCATTCCGTCCCCCGAAGGGGAACCGCCTCTCTCGAGGCGTAGCGGAAGATGTCAAGATCTGGTAAGGTTCTTCGCGTTGCGTCGAATTAAACCACATGCTCCACCGCTTGTGCGGGCCCCCGTCAATTCCTTTGAGTTTCAACCTTGCGGTCGTACTCCCCAGGCGGAGTGCTTAATGCGTTAGCTTCGGCACTACGGGTATCGAAACCCCTAACACCTAGCACTCAGCGTTTACGGCATGGACTACCAGGGTATCTAATCCTGTTTGCTCCCCATGCTTTCGCACCTCAGCGTCAGGTACAGACCAGAGAGTCGCCTTCGCCACTGGTGTTCCTCCACATATCTACGCATTTCACCGCTACACGTGGAATTCCACTCTCCTCTTCTGTCCTCAAGTTTCGCAGTTTCCAATGGCCTTCCACGGTTGAGCCGTGGCCTGTCACATCGGACTGACGAAACCGCCTGCGTGCCCTTTACGCCCAATAATTCCGGACAACGCTTGCCCCCTACGTATTACCGCGGCTGCTGGCACGTAGTTAGCCGGGGCTTTCTGGACAGGTACCGTCAGCACGCCAGCCTGTTCGACTGGCGTGGGTTCTTCCCTGTCAACAGAGCTTTACGATCCGAAAACCTTCATCACTCACGCGGCGTTGCACCGTCAGGCTTTCGCCCATTGCGGATGATTCCCTACTGCTGCCTCCCGTAGGAGTCTGGGCCGTGTCTCAGTCCCAGTGTGGCCGATCACCCTCTCAGGTCGGCTACGCATCGTCGCCTTGGGGAGCCCTTACCTCTCCAACTAGCTAATGCGCCGCGGGCCCATCGGACGGTGCAAGGATCCGAAGATCCCTGCTTTGCCGCTGACCTCAGGCGAGGTCAGGGCGTATTGGGCATTAGCCCCGGTTTCCCGGGGTTATTCCCATCCGTCCGGCAGGTTGCCCACGTGTTACTCACCCGTCCGCCGCTCGTTCCACCGGTTTTCTCCCGAAGGAGTCCGCCGGCTTCCCGCGCTCGACTTGCATGTATTAGGCACGCCGCCAGCGTTCGTCCTGAGCCAGGATCAAACTCTCCGTAAAAAGTTTGATGCTGTGGCATC
>NZ_JBQLIB010000031.1:0-1670 GCF_056034365.1 Marinococcus sp. LNHM5E3-2.1 | reverse complement strand
ACCAGCCAAAAAAGAACGTGGATCGAACGATCCACGAACAAACATGACGCTTTTATTTTGTTTCTCAACAATCTGAAGAGCAAGCAGTTTTGAACTGCTTGCTCTTTCATTCGAAGTCCGGTTACATTGACGACCTTCTAAATATCTATTCTTTATAATTTTGGCTCTGAAATATTAACATTATTACAGAGAGCCCTGATAAGAGTAGTATATTCAACTTCCAAATCACGTTTATCTACTTGAGAACTATTAATAGAACTCTTAAAAATATCACATTTCTCTTTTACTTTTTTATCATCGGAAAATAACCATTCTGTTTTTATAATAAGAGATTGGAACGTAGATCCGTAATATTGATTTAAATCAATTCCTTGGTAATAATTTTTCACTTGCTTTCGACTACCAATCCATTCAACTATCAAAGAAAGTTTCGATTGTCTTCTGTCCCGCTTTTCTTGGTATTTATTCTTCAGCCAATAACCAATCACAGAACCAATTACTCCTATAAAAACACCAAGAACGACAGACATAATTACTCCCATTATTTATTCCTCCCCAGTAAAATTCTCTTCTTCAACAAGTTGGTTATTTACTTCTTTGCGCTCTTCCTTAGTAAGCAATCGCTTTTCATCTTCAACATAGTTCCTATGTCCCCAACTATATAACAACGCATATATGTATTCCGTTGGATCTTGTTCTTTATAGTGCTCAAGTTCACCGTCTTTAAACAATCCAATGCTTTTTGTATAAATCATATAGCTGCTCGTTATATGTCATTGTTTTTTTATCCTCCCTACCATTACTCCTGTAAGACTACCTATGTTTCATTTTAGCGTAAATAGTTGACCTGGGCACACCAGTAAGTTTAACGATATCGTTCACACTCATATTATTCGTTTCTCGTTTTTGAAATAATTTCAATGCTTGCTGGACAGCTTTATCCGATTGCCCCGGTCTTCCCATGTGCTTCCCCTGAGCTTTCGCGCGTTCTCGTCCTTCCGAGGTGCGCTCCCGGATCAGGTCGGCTTCAAACTGCGCAAAGCTCCCCAGTACATTAAACAACAGCGTCTGCATGCTATTCGTATCCTCTCCAGCATGAAACTCCATGTTATCTTTCAAAAATAAAACGGAAATGCCTTCCGCCGCCAATTCATGAACGATATTGTTTAAATCAATAATGGAACGGGCCAGACGATCAATTTTTGTCACGACCAGGGTATCGCCCGGCCGGGCGTACCGAATGGCTTCCTGTAATTGCTCCCGTTCGATCGTCGTTGTACCCGTCACTTTCTCGGTAAAAATGCGATGGCAGCCGGCTTCTTCTAATAATTGCTGCTGGGAGCTGAAATCCTGGTGAAAGGTGGATACGCGTGCGTAGCCAATACGTTGGGTCATGGGTGTCCCTCCAAAATGTCTAAAAGTCTGCAATCTATTGTACTTCTTATTATAGACGAACTTTTAGACGGAAAACACCCCATTTTTATAGTTAAAAATGGGGTGTTCGGAGTAATGTCCAGAAGTTAAGGGTTTTAGATGCACGGAGTATGAGATCACGAATAGATGAACTGAATACGAAAAAGATGCAGGGAGAACTAGACGAGAATATTTGTCCTTTGAGGAAAAGCTCCACGTATTAGAGAAAAATAGCGAAGGCCGCATAGATGAGGAGA
>NZ_JBQLIB010000030.1:0-2683 GCF_056034365.1 Marinococcus sp. LNHM5E3-2.1 | reverse complement strand
TGACGGGGGTTGAGGTCTCCTATAACCGTCATCCGATCAAAAGAAATTTGGCTGAGGGGGTCGCGAACGCGCGGGTGAAACCGGCTATTAGAGGGACCGGTTATTTTTGGCTGCTGATTTTCGTCCATGTTTGATTCCTCCGTTGCTATTTTTTAGCAACAAAAAAGACACGAAAAGCAGACTAGATTTCCCCTGGAAATCAAATCAACTTCTCATGTCTTTGAGACCACCTACCGACGAACAAAACAATTCAAAAAAACCTCAGGACGTGGTATGATGACGTTGAAATGATTAGCAAAGGGTGAGTTTGCTAGTCATTGAAGCCATGAGTGTTTGCGCACTCGTGGCTTCTTTGCGTTTACGCACTTTTTTGTTAGACCCAGTGTAGCATACTTGGTAGCTTTTCCCATGATCTAATCTAATATTTGACTATGATTATAGAAACTACCTTTATGACTTTTCGGAGTAAGCTTCTAAACGTAGTAAGTTATTTTTACGTGAATCATCTGGAACAGAACGAACATATCGAATACCATTATTTTCACGAGGTTCCAATTCAGGATATGGTTCTATCTTAACTTTAATTTGAAAACCTTTTTCCCCATGCTCCTTAAGCCATTTATGAATAGTTTCTTTTGGATACCACCCATTTATTGGCTCATCTTTAATTTTCCAACTTTCATTCCTGTCAGATTCTAAACGAATCCTCACAATACTTTCTAAATCCTCAACATCTTCTTTCTTGAAGCTAATCCCCGTGGCATAAATCATTGAAAATCCCCCCTGTAAAAATACATTTAAAAACAAGTCGAATATACCATTCCCAAAAAGATTTATTCCAATTTCCTTTTGGTCATGAACCTTGAAGCCCTCACACTCCCCAAAGACAAGGCGAAGGGAAAAATTCGCCCTTCGGCCTGTCCTTGGTGAGCATACGTGAGGGCTTTTTTCATGACAAAAAGTTTTCTCGGCATAAAAAGTTGAGATCTATATTTAATTGTTCCAATCTTTTTCTATATCTCCAAACAACTTATCCATGAACTTATCAGTATGTTTATTAACATACTCGTCCTGTTCTTTTTTAGAATCAGCTTCTAGTTTACCTTTATAATATTCAAGATCAGCTTCTCTTTCGTTATATACTTCCTCTATCCTTCGCTTACTTTCTTCCTGTATTCTTTGAATTTCACGTTCAGCTTCATGTTTCATTCTTTTTAGTTCAACTTCAGCATTTTTCTTAGCCTTATAATAAGCAACCAATCCAGAAATTATTGCAGGAATAATTCCAATCAACAGCTGAAAAAATAAATCCAAAATTCATCACTCCAGTCGAATTATTTTTTAATATAAATAAAGTCTAATTCCCTAACCAATACCATAAAAGTAGAACAGTGGTATAAATAAAAACCAAAGATAGGAACAGAAAAAGAGCGCACTTACACACATACTTTTTATTCTAAAAATATGTTTGGGCGAACTCCCTTTGGTCGATCTTCTTGTTCGTTGTTCCAACGATAACCTGACGGACAAACAGCAAAAATAAAACACCCTACCTGTAATGCAATGAGCTCATTTTGGAACACATGCCCTGTAACGATTAAAAAATTGGAAGAGCATAAGGGAAAAATGATATCACTTCGTTCTATCCCTGGCAGTGCCAGGTTTTCAGAGTGATATCGTTAAAAATGCTTTTTGTGACACTTGTGAGACACTGCTGTGACAGTATTGAGTCACACAGACCCCTTTGTGACACTTGTGAGACAATAAAAACACCTTTTTTTACAGGATAGGTGCAAAAAGCATGCGATATAATCGCATGCTTTTATCATATGCTGGTGCATCAAATGAGCTTATTTCCTGTCCAATCTTCTAATTGCTGGCGAAGTCTTGGTGCTTCTTTTTTGATCGCTTGCTGAACAAAAACAGTTAAATCTTCACCTTCCATCTCACGAATTAATTTCTTATATTTTTTCCTAGAAGTCTCTCCTAGTTCAGACCATTTTCGTTTATCACTTAATAAAAAATGAACCATCGCTTGATTCTGAATATTATCAAGGCTATCAATGTCTGGTTGTTTGATAAGTAAATCATTCGCGACTGTTTCCCAGTGATCTACCATGTCCCGTTTGAGTTCAAACTCTAGCCTCCAGAGGTCCGCAGCTGTGATTTCTTGATCTGCATTATCCTTCCGTTCTCGTTTCTTGTCATACAAACGTATGTATCGCTGACTATCTCTAACACCGAAGTATTTCGTTTCTGGCTTATCATCTAATCCATAAAACACCGTGGACTTCCAACGGCTCTCAGAAGCCACATAAAAGCTGCTAAGGTCTTTCTCTATGTCCAAGGCTAAATCGAGCCGAGAGAAGCCCACATCGTTCATGAGACGTACGATATGCTTTACGAAGAAGTCACGGGCATCTTCCGAACAATGATTAGGGTTAAATTCAATCCGCATATTGCGCCGTTGACGAGACTGGCCTTTGAATTTGTCATACTCCAGGTAGAATAAATCATCATAAATTTTAGCCCGAACATAGTCCGTTTTAGTGTCTAAAACCGAAACATACGGATGAGAAGCTATAAATTGTCGAAATTCCTTAATATGACGGGGGTTGAGGTCTCCTATAACCGTCATCCGATCAAAAGAAATTTGGCTGAGGGGGTCGCGAACGCGCGGGTG
>NZ_JBQLIB010000029.1:0-3184 GCF_056034365.1 Marinococcus sp. LNHM5E3-2.1 | reverse complement strand
ACCCCCGGCTATCATCAACGCTGAAGAGCTTAACTTCCGTGTTCGGCATGGGAACGGGTGGATCCTCTTCGCTGTTGCCACCGGACTGGCCCGTCGGGCCCTGACAACCAAATACCGAGACCGCAGCCACCGCCGCGTATCGTGCTGTGCGTGGATAAGACTTCGACCGATTAGTATCCGTCCGCTGCACATGTCGCCATGCGTCCACGCCGGACCTATCTACCTCGTCATCTCCAAGGGGTCTTATCTCCGTAGAGGGGAAAGGTCATCTTAAGGGGGGCTTCATGCTTAGATGCTTTCAGCACTTATCCCGTCCACACGTAGCTACCCAGCAGTGCTCCTGGCGGAACAACTGGTACACCAGCGGTGTGTCCATCCCGGTCCTCTCGTACTAAGGACAGCTCCTTTCACCTTTCCTGCGCCCGCGACGGATAGGGACCGAACTGTCTCACGACGTTCTGAACCCAGCTCGCGTACCGCTTTAATGGGCGAACAGCCCAACCCTTGGGACCTACTTCAGCCCCAGGATGCGATGAGCCGACATCGAGGTGCCAAACCTCCCCGTCGATGTGAACTCTTGGGAGAGATTAGCCTGTTATCCCCAGGGTAGCTTTTATCCGTTGAGCGACGGCCCTTCCATGCGGTGCCGCCGGATCACTAAGCCCGACTTTCGTCCCTGCTCGACTTGTAAGTCTCGCAGTCAAGCTCCCTTGTGCCTTTGCACTCTGCGAATGATGTCCGACCATTCTGAGGGAACCATTGGGCGCCTCCGTTACTGTTTGGGAGGCGACCGCCCCAGTCAAACTGCCCACCTGACACGGTCCCGAGGCCGGATCACGGCCTGCGGTTAGAATGTCGATACCACCAGGGTAGTATCCCACCAGCGCCTCCTCCGAACCTGGCGGTCCGGATTCGATGGCTCCTACCTATCCTGTACAAGTGGTACCCACATCCAATGTCAAGCTACAGTAAAGCTCCATGGGGTCTTTCCGTCCTGTCGCGGGGAACCTGCATCTTCACAGGTATTATAATTTCACCGGGTCTCTCGTTGAGACAGTGCCCAAGTCGTTGCACCTTTCGTGCGGGTCGGAACTTACCCGACAAGGAATTTCGCTACCTTAGGACCGTTATAGTTACGGCCGCCGTTTACTGGGGCTTCAATTCGGCGCTTCTCCCCCGAAGGGGATAACGCCTCCTCTTAACCTTCCAGCACCGGGCAGGTGTCAGCCCCTATACTTCGCCTTACGGCTTCGCAGAGACCTGTGTTTTTGATAAACAGTCGCTTGGGCCCTTTCACTGCGGCTCCCTGGGGCTATTCACCCCGGGGAGCACCCCTTCTCCCGAAGTTACGGGGTCCTTTTGCCGAGTTCCTTAACGAGAGTTTTCCCGCGCGTCTTAGAATACTCATCCCACCTACCTGTGTCGGTTTACGGTACGGGCACCACGTTCCTCGCTAGAGGCTTTTCTTGGCAGGGTAGGTGCCGGCCCTTCGGGCCCCGTAGGGCCCTCCTGGTCACCGCTTGGCCGTATGGGGGAGGGATTTGCCGCTCCCCCGGCCTTGCCAGCTTCAACGCGCATGTCCAACAGCGCGCGGCCGTGCCTGCCTGCGTCCCCCCATCACTCAAATGGAACGGAGGTGGTACAGGAATATCAACCTGTTTTCCATCGCCTACGCCTTTCGGCCTCGGCTTAGGACCCGACTAACCCTGAGCGGACGAGCCTTCCTCAGGAAACCTTGGGTTTTCGACGGAAGGGATTCTCACCCTTCTTTTCGCTACTCATACCGGCATTCTCACTTCCAGGCGCTCCACCGGTCCTCACGGTCCGGCTTCTGTGCCCCTGGAACGCTCCCCTACCATCTCTCCCATGCGGGAGAGTCCACGGCTTCGGTGCTGCGTTTAGCCCCGGTACATTGTCGGCGCAGAGTCACTCGACTAGTGAGCTATTACGCACTCTTTCAATGATGGCTGCTTCTAAGCCAACATCCTAGTTGTCTAAGCAACTCCACATCCTTTTCCACTTAACGCAGACTTAGGGACCTTAGCCGGTGGTCTGGGCTGTTTCCCTCTCGACGACGGATCTTAGCACTCGCCGTCTGACTCCCGGGCAGCAAGTCGCTGGCATTCGGAGTTTGACTGAATTCGGTAATCCGGGAAGGACCCCTCGTCCAATCAGTGCTCTACCTCCAGGACTCTCATACCCGAGGCTAGCCCTAAAGCTATTTCGGGGAGAACCAGCTATCTCCAGGTTCGATTGGCATTTCACCGCTACCCACGACTCATCCCCGCAATTTTCAACTTGCGTGGGTTCGGGCCTCCAGCCAGTGTTACCTGGCCTTCACCCTGGTCATGGGTAGATCACCTGGTTTCGGGTCTACGCCCGCCTACTGCATCGCCCTCTTCAGACTCGCTTTCGCTGCGGCTCCGCCTTTGCGGCTTAACCTTGCAGACGAGCGTAACTCGCCGGTTCATTCTACAAAAGGCACGCCGTCACCCCTTAACGGGCTCCGACTTCTTGTAGGCACACGGTTTCAGGATCTGTTTCACTCCCCTTCCGGGGTGCTTTTCACCTTTCCCTCACGGTACTGGTTCACTATCGGTCACTAGGGAGTATTTAGCCTTGGGAGATGGTCCTCCCAGCTTCCGACGGGATTTCTCGTGTCCCGTCGTACTCAGGATACCCCCGGCGGGGGGAAGATGTCGGCTACCGGGCTGTTACCGTCTCTGGCGGGCCTTTCCAGGCCGCTTCGCCTATCCTCCCCGCCTGCCGTGCGGGGGTCCTACAACCCCGGGATGCAAGCATCCCGGTTTGGGCTGATTCCGTTTCGCTCGCCGCTACTCGGGAAATCGCGTTTGCTTTCTCTTCCTCCGGGTACTGAGATGTTTCAGTTCCCCGGGTCTACCGTCCGGCGCCTATGTGTTCAGCGGCCGGACGCCTTCCCATGACGGAAGGCGGGTTCCCCCATTCGGACATCTCCGGATCGTAGCTTACGTACAGCTCCCCGGAGCGTTTCGCCGTTCGTCGCGTCCTTCTTCGGCTCCTAGTGCCAAGGCATCCACCGTGCGCCCTTTTCTTCTTAACCACTCGATACGCGGTTGATTCTTCGACGCGGCCGCCGGGACAAACCCGGCAGCCTTGTGTTGCTTGTGTGTGTTTTGGTCTCGGTATTCGGTTGTCAAGGTCC
>NZ_JBQLIB010000028.1:0-3455 GCF_056034365.1 Marinococcus sp. LNHM5E3-2.1 | reverse complement strand
CGACATCAAAAAGAACAACTTTTGTATACTTTAAAGTTAATTTTTGAACAGTAATTTCAAGTAACCTAGCAAAAAAGAGCATTTTTACTGTCTCACAAGTGTCACAAAGGGGTCTGTGTGACTCAATACTGTCACAGTAGTGTCTCACAAGTGTCACAGAAAGCATTTTTTACGTACCCAGGAAAAGTCGGGCACTGCCGGACACTCCAGCTCGTCTGGGGGCAATTTTCCCTTATGCTCTTTCAAATTTTTAATCGTTACAGGAGATGTGTTCCAAAGTGAGCTTATTTCATGACAGGTAGGGTGTTTCATTTTTGCTGCTTGTCCGTCAGGCTATCGTTTGAAAAACGAACATGAAGATCGACCAGGTGGGAGTTCGCACAAACACATTTTTAGAATAAAAAGTATGTGTGTAAGTGCGCCCTTTACCCTTTATGATCAATAACTTTTTATACAGATTCGGCTAAATACTCGTAAGAACGCTGATCACCTTTTAAACAATTTTTACGGTTAATAATTTTAATAGACCCAAAAAAAGAGTCACCAAATTCGAGATTGTATAGCGAATTTTTATTAAAGTATTCAGCACTAGGAAATTTAAAAATGTGTTTTTTTGGTTCTGCAGATTTACCACCAATAATGTTTCTTTTTTCTCCTGTTCCATTTTCAACCGTATACTTTTCAATACTGAGCTCGTAACTTGAATTAGCGTTATTTTCTTTTATATATAAATTGGCAAGCACGATTTTTCACCTCCTTCAAAGAAAATAAATTCTTAGATAAAGCCTTAGTGTAATTATAAATTATAAAGTCAATAAAAGCGTACATATGTTCTACATGATGTAATATAAATATGCCTCCAGGAATATTCCTGGAGGCATATTTATATTACATTAGAGCTATTAATTTTTATTTTCTCTTCTTTGTTTTAACATCTGTTCAAATTCTGATTTGTTCTTTGCAAAATCATTATCCAAATTCGAGATTTCTTTATTGTTATTCGTCACAATTTTGAAGTCATTAGCTTGTTTTTCTTCTTTTTTAAAAGTGAAAGTATAACCAGTTACTTTATTTCCACGTGTTTTTGCTTTCTTTTTGATAATAGTAAGACCTGGGAAAATAGGGCTTAGTTCTTCTCTGATTGGTCGTAATACCTTTTGATCTATCTGACCTACCTTATAACTCTTAGGAACGTCTAGGAGCTCTCTGAAGTCCTCTATGTTTAATTCAAGCCTTCCAGTGGTCCTGTATTGCTTCAGGAGTCTAAACATTGTCTTAGAGTATGTACTATGCAATTCGTTAAACTGTTGGAGGCTGAACCTCGTCCATTTACTTAATTCATTCAACATATGACTAAGATCAGGATTTAGTTTTACATCTAGATAGCCTTCATCGCCGACAATTTCAAAGCCTGTAAATAGGACAAACACACGCACATTTAATTTTGAGCGTTTCCCTACAGTTAGAGTAAGCATTTTTTGATATGTATTCTCTAAATCACTAACAAAACGTTCTGTCGATGTTTCTTTATAATCGCTTAGCTCTTTTAATTCTTTGAAGTCAAAACGTACTGTGTGCGTGCCTTTCTCCCTCATACGTGAAATCATAGAAAAGAATAAGTTCATCTCACGAACACTGAATTTTCGAAAGGGAATAGTATTTAATTCATTATGATATTTCACAATTTCATTTGCCATAAAATCCCTCCTACCAATACTAACGTAACACTACAGTTGATATTTATAAATACTTTATTTATTTTGTTAGTACTTATAACCAAGTAAAAGGGTACTTATAACCAAGTAAAAGAGTACTTATAACCAAGTAAAAGGGTACTTATAACCAAGTAAAAGAGTACTTATAAAATTCTTAAAGCCTTGGCGTTCTAAGGTTAAAAACACTCTAAAAGAGGTTTATAAAAGAGGTAATAAAAGAGGTAGAAAAGAATAAGAAAAAACCCATGTCTAAAATAGACATGGGAAAATCAAAATCGTTAGAGGAATATCTGTATTATTAATTTTAAAAAGCAAAAAAAGAAAATCAAAAATTAAATCGCAATCAGAACGAGTAAATTCAAACTCAAATTCACTTTCTACTTTTTTTTTTAATTTCACTTTCATTGTTAAATCACCTCTACCAGATATTTAAGGTAAATTTCTCTCTTTTCTTAAAATGTTCTAAGAGCTCAATTAACAAGAAAGAAATTCCTCTCTGTAGCTAGAACGGTTCAGGTTCTAGCTAGAAGAGAAAATTTTTCATTTTTATTAAAAGAACTTAGACAACAAAAAAAACACCCCTGGATAAACAGGGGTGTTAAAGATGGATCATTTACCTTATATATATATTGTTCTTTCCTTCCATAGTCAGCTAGGAGCAGTGTCATATCAGCATTTCAAATTAATGATTTTTTAGAATTCATAAAAGGAAAAAACAAAAAGCTGCTGTTAGAGTCTTAATAAAGCAATCAGAGAAGGTAATTTCTAATTTAATTTTCATCTTTTTTTCTCCTTTCTAATCAAACCGAAAGGTCCAAAGAAAAAAGAAGAGTCTCCAATCACCTCTCTTACATCTCAATTAATAATATTCTTTGCAGGATTGCCAAAAAATAAATTGAGATGTAATCTTGAGGTATATCTATTAAGGAGATCTACTAATCCCTTACGAACCGTTGCCAGGTATAAAAAACTGTGACCGCAGTTATTTAAATACCAAAGGTGACGGTTTTTTTATTTTTAATTCTGGTAAAATAATAGCATTCCCTTAATTTATTAACAACCGTTTCATTTACAAACGTTTAATAGTTTACTAAAATGAAACAAAATGAATTAAAGGAGGCCTTCCATGACTAAGTTTGGGAATGAATTAAAGAAAATACGCGAGAATAGAAACATGAGTTTAACTGAATTAGCCAGACTTACAAATTTCTCTAAAAGTTATATATCGCGTATAGAACATGGAAATTCTTCAATACCTAAACCTGAAACAATTATAAAAATTGCTCAAGCATTAAACATAAGTAGAACTCCATTATTAAAAGCTGCTGGATATTGGGATGAACACGAAGAAGTAGAAAAAGATATTAAAGCCAAAAGTGAGCATATTAAAATAGCAAATTTTCAACCTCTCGATGGAATCCAATACATAGTTGGAGCTCCACGTACTTATCCTTTAGTAGACGAATTCAATATCACTCGTGAAGCAAACGATGATGATGTTCTAGACTTGTATTACTTGTTAAATATGAGTATAGCCACTACTAACTCAGTAAATGAAAAAAACTTTAGTAAAGAACAACTCAAAGAGGTCAAAGAGAATTCACCTAAAGATATTTTAGAGATGAGTAATATCCCAATTAAATATAAAGGTAGAGTACTTTCTCGACATCAAAAAGAACAACTTTTGTATACTTTAAAGTTAATTTTTGAACAGTAATTTCAAGTAACCTAGCAAAAAAG
>NZ_JBQLIB010000027.1:0-4050 GCF_056034365.1 Marinococcus sp. LNHM5E3-2.1 | reverse complement strand
TCTTTTTAGTATACGACCCTTCGGGGCGCTTGCCTACAAAAAAACTGTCGAGAAAGGAGACTTTCTCGACAGCCTGAGAGGGGGATTGAGATATCTCAATCCCCCTCTCTGTTTTTTATATTTCGTTTAAAATCTTGTACGCTTTGTCGGCATTCACCGAGATAACGCCTTCCTGTTTGATCACTTCTTCTTTTTTTAAGGTGCTTAAGACCGCGCTTGTGGTTTCCCTTGTCGAGCCAATCATGTTCGCAATATCGGCATGCGTTAATTTCATCTCAATAGACTGCCATTCATGGTACCGCTTGCCTTCTTTTTCACTCAACTTTAACAGGAGAAATAAAATCCGGTACCGGACATCGGATAACGCGATCTTTTCACTCATGGAATACGTTTCCTTCAGCCGATTGGATAAAATATTGATCAGCTTTAAAGCGATCTTCGGATGCCGCTCAATGAACGATTCAAACTCTTCCACATTAATGATGCACACATACGTATCTATCATGGCTTCGGCGTACACGTTTTCGTCTGTTAAAGCGATCGAGCTTGTTTCCCCAAAGATATTACCGCTAGTTAAAATATCAACCGTGAATTGTTTGCCTTCATGATTCATTCGATACAACCGAACCTGGCCCTGTTTCAATAAAAAAAGCGCCGGGATCGGTCGTTCCGGCGACACAATAATGGCCCCCTTTTGAATCGGACGCATTTCACTCATTTGATCAATCGTGCGCAGTTCTTCCTTTGTTAATTCTTCAAATAAACTGATTTGAGAAATCAGGGAAAGTTTGTCCATTGGGTTCTCCTTTCTTGATGGCAATACGGCCTCCGAGAAATAGCCGTTCCCTTATTAAATATCACTAGAAAAAAAAGACATATCATCTAATCGCAACGTTACCGTCGTTTCAATCCAAATGTCCCCTTACTTCGGGGATTCCCTTTTGATTTCATTATATCTCATGGTCATGAAAACTTTATCGGTTTCGTATAATTGATCACGTTCACTCCATGAGGAAGGATAGCCCCTCCGTTTGAATGATACTTATTGAACCTATCTCGATGATACGTGTTCAAATTTTCTGAGACTTGTTCTCGCCTATCCTCATCGGTTAGACGGCCATACTTTCTCTTGATGATAACCAAAGACCGCCCTCCTATTATTCCGGTCGTTGGACGTTCGCTTGCCGCCACGCCCCTCCCAGGGTTTCCGGGGTAACATCTCCTGGTTCTGCTTCCTGAAGATCAAAAACGTAGGTCTGTTCTTTCGGCAAGGCTTCCTCGCGCTCAGCATCTATCCCCAGGCGGACCGTGTAGGTGAGTTTGATCGGAACTTCTTCGACCGGGTACCAGATCGCTCCACCCCTCGTCTCCCCTACCAAAATGTCCCCGCCGGGCCACGTGCTCCACCTCTCATCTGGGGAGATCTGTTCGTCGGCCTCCGTGATCGTCATCTCTTCCGGGGGTAACCGACACAGCTACTTCTCCTTTATTCATGCTGATCATATCCACCACCACCGCTGTCATCGATGGACGCGAGGCATCCAGATATTCGTTCCGTATATCTTCCTCCGGGGTGACCTTGATCACACTCACCCGGCCAATATTCATATGGAGAGGGCCCACGGTTTCCTGCTGGCCCGTGCCGGTCTTTAGTACTTCCACTTTGCCCAAGTCCTCCATGTGGAAGCTGTTGTTCCTGGCAAGTGCCGTGACTTCTTTGTCCACGGTGTCCGCTGTCACCGGACTGGTAGAAAGATCCGGCGGATCCGATGGTGGTTCTTCGCTGCAAGCGCCTGCCAGCCAGGTTGGCGTGGTCGCGAGCATCAGTAATCCCTTTTTCATGTCTTATGTACTCCTTTGGGCCATGTTTGCTGTTTCTTACGTTGGCTGGCGCCCAACGCACCTTCCTTCTTCCCACCAAGAAAGGCCACCCTGATACTATCCGCGGGCTAACGGTTTGCCCGAGGGGACCGCTCAAAGGTGCCAACGTGGTTGGTGCTCACTGATGGGTCGGGGGACGCTCCTGGTGGAGCTTGATGACCAAGGAACCGGACGAAGACGTTTCTTGTTTCACCGCGTTGCTTTGCCTCAATTGCCAGACGGAATCGCTGATTTCTTTCGCATGGACGGGAAACGGCAGCATTTCCATGACTTGTCTCTTGAGTGTCGACAGAGGTAATGCATCCCCATCCGAAACCAGGCAGAAGATCACCGCCTGTTTAACGCTTTGCGTCCGCATTCGTCCGGCCTCCTTTCATTCGCTTCCTCGGTCGGTGATCTTCGGTCTGAAGGGCCGGAGCCAGTTCCTGGTGAAACTCGTCGGACGCCGCTCCGACATACAGGGTTTCCTCCTCCGCATTCCTCCCGGAGTGGTCTGTCACTTCCCAGAAATAAGCAGCGCCTTCATCTTGAAGGATCTGTAGATGAGATTCTACCAGAGGTTTCTGCTCCGGCAGTGTTGTCAGATACACTCGGTCCTGGTACATCAATGCTTGCAGGACATCCTGATGCAGTTGAGCAGAGAGGTAGCGAATCGCTCGTTGAATTTTATACTTTTGCAGGGAAATAACCATGGCATCTCCTTCTTTTCATGGATGTTGGTGATTAGCGCCGGGTCGCCATCGCCCGGTACTGTCTCGGCGTGTATCCGTAAATGGTCTTAAAGCACATCCCAAAATAGCTGGGACTCGAGAATTGGAGCTGCCGCGCAATCGTTTTGGCCGAATCGTTGGTGGTTTGCAGCAGCAACGCGGCGTGCTGGACCCGTTTGTAATTCACGTAATTGGGAATCGACATGCCCAGTTCTTCATTGACCAGTCGGGACAAATGACTCCGGGACACCTGCAGTTGATCGGTGAGATAAGCCATGGGCAGTTTTTTCGACAGGTGCTGTTCCACCAGGGAAATAAATTTGGAAATAAGAGGGTGGTGGTAGATAGGAATGTCCTGGTTCCACACCAGCTCGAGCATCACATTCACCAATACATCTATGCCTTCATAAAAATCCTCGTCCCGCTCCCATTCGTCCAGCACATTGATTAAAGCGACCGATGCCGCCAACGTATGCCGGTCATAGGAAAAAGCCTGGGCATGACGGTCCGTGAATCCTCCAACCAAAAAGAAATAATACTTCTTTAGAATCTGGAGGCGTTTATAGGCATCCGGTTCCAACGAAATAATTCGATAGATCGTGCCCAGTTCCTGTTTCGCTTCGCGTTTCTGGCTTCGAAAGATACGATCAAAAAACCGATTCTGAGCCATAAACAGCTCCACCAATTCGTCATTCTCCGCCCGTTCCAATTTTTTCAGTTCCTGTTCATAGAACAAGTGAAACCGGGGATGTGCTTTCGTTATCATGAGGAGGGCCCCCTTACCTTCTCTATCAAGGATTTTTTCTACCATACTACATGGGAGGTTTTCTTCTCTATTAATGAGATATCAATTTCTATTAATATTTGCTCATTTCTATCAAAAGGGCATCATCTTTTGTTAAAAAATTCCTCATTTTCTTTAAGAACTTTTGCTTGGCGCTATTCCTTCCCCGGTGGTTGGGTATCTTTGCTTCTGATTCATCAAGCCAGCCTGCCGACGCTTTAACTGTCGGCAGGCTGGTTTTCGTTTTTTGAAATTTGGAAGAAATTTTGTGGAATTTTTCTTTAATTTAGATGAACCCTCAAATGACAATGAGAAATCAAGCTAATCCAGATATCTACTTAACATAATCGCGATTATCAGCAGTTCCCAAATAAAAAGGAAGCAAAAACGCCTCTTTCCATGAGGGTGTTTGCTTCCTTTTTTTATGCCTTGTCGCTTTTTTTGTCTAGGGGCCAGAGGGCTTTCCTGGTTTAACATTGGTTTGCTCTTTCGTTTTTATTCGCGAGAAAGGAGCTTCTTGAATTTCTGTTGGAGCTCATCCGCCTGGTGTAAAGCCCTAACGTCGTTTAACACCTCTTTGGGCCGGCTGCCCTGACCAATGATGGCCCCCTCGTAGTGGAGGCCGATATAACGGCAAATGAGTTCGAACTGTTGGAGAAGCGGGGCGGACACTTC
>NZ_JBQLIB010000026.1:0-4389 GCF_056034365.1 Marinococcus sp. LNHM5E3-2.1 | reverse complement strand
AAACCTTCAGTTCGAGTTAGTTTAAAATCAATTACTTATTATCTATAATTCACACAGTAATGACATTACCTTCGTTGATTAGGTTCAGAGGAAGCCGTACTGAAAAAACGCAGGATGGATGTCTCTGAATCGCAATCAACTTTTAGCATCCTTTGCTTGGTGCACCAGGCAAAGGATTTTATACAACATAGAAAAAATATGCCTGAAGGAATATATTCCTTCAGGCATATTTTTTCTATTCGCAGCCCAAAGTCACGGCCACTACTTTTTTTGCATTAATGCCCAATCAATTTCTAATCCTCGAAGATATTTTAAAAATGTTTTCATCGTGGGATGATTATTCCCACTTTCCATTTTGGATATCATGCTAGAGGTCAGTCCGCTTTTTTCTGCTAACATGGCTTGTGTTAAACCCATCTCCACCCGTATTTCAATCGCCGTTGCTAACATTTTGGCATATGCCTGGTCCGTTTCTTCTTCGCTCTGACCCAACTGGAACAACTTCTCCCAACTGGAATGATTCATTTTTGCACCCATATCCTCTCTCCCAACCCTTATATCACATACTCTTTTCGTTTAATTCATATTCCAAATCAAGGCTCTCTAGATATTTTAAAAATGTTGTCTCTGTAATCTGCCTATCCACTCGCTCAATTCTTGAGACCGTGTGTCTTGCCAATCCACTTTTTTGACCAACCATAGCTTGCGTTAGTCCTAAATCAATCCGTTTCTCAATCGCTTTAGAAAGTAAGGCACCATATATCCGGTCCTCCTTCTTTTTACTTTGCTCAAGTTCTAATAATTTTTTTGCTGTCGATATATCACTTTTCGCTACCATACTGGCCCCCTAGATTTTTCTACCTACCTAAATTCGGTCCACGCCCGCGATTTTTCTTTTTCTGTTGCCCCCGTTCCTGCTGTTTTTCTTGAAAAACTTTATCCATCGCTGGTTGTTCATCATCTCGCTTCAAACTCGTTGGATATCTTTTTAAATTGAGAGATTCAATGGCTTTACCTTTGGCCCGTCCCACCATATCCGCAAACTGCTGCTTTTGATTCGAGAACTGCTCTTTCAACAAATCGAACGCCTTATGCAAAATCTTATTTTCATTCGTTAAATGACGATTAGTTTCTTTCAGTTTCTCATTTTGATCTCGTAATTCCTCATTCGATTCTTGCGCCCAACGCACATCTCGTTGGAGAGCATGACGTTCTCTCTTCAAACTTTCATTTTTATTTTTCGTATCAAACGATCCGTGAGCAAGGTTATACAGTTCGTCATAGTGCTCTTTGAGTAATTCCACTTTACGAGGTCCTGCGAAGCCCATAGAACGCTTTTCTTTGGTTTTAGCACTTATCCGACTGAAATTTTGCTCAAACTGCTTCATGGGCTCCAGAGACGCCTGTTTCTCCTTGATCTGTTGCTCCAGGTCTTCGAGTTCTTTGGTCTTCGCTTTGAAGTCATTCATGTCCTCATAGTCCTTCGTTCCAACGAGCTCCCGATCAATCCCCCTGGCGTTGATCTTTTCTTCTAAAAATCCAGTCTCTCGTTCTCGCCAGTCTTCAAACGGATACGTCTGATTCAGCGTGTCATCCTGCTGCTTAATCGCCCGGTCAAACGACACCTGGGTATCCATGCCTTTTTTGTATCCGGTGGCCACCGGCACAAAATTTATATGCATATGTGGGCTTGCTTCATCATCGTGAATGACCGCATTGTAAATTTTGAGTTGTGGGTTACGCTCCTGAAACTCCTGGAACCATTCCTGCAGAATCTCTTTCGCCATCTCCCGATTCGGTTCTTGATCATCGAAATGTTCCTGCCCTCCAATTTGAACAATCATTTCCTGCTGCGGGCGATTCTTTTTCCCCTGCTGCACATGCTTATAGTAGTCCTCAATTTTTCGATCCCGGCGTTGCTGCTTTTCATTGTATCGATCTTTGGCTGGTCCAAACTCTCGCTCATAAACTTGGCGAAGATCTTCTTTCACTAAGTACACATTTCGGTCCGATTTCGAGAAATCGATGTGGTCGTTTCGTTCTTTTCCTCGCTCCGTGAACTCCCGGTTATTATGTTTGATGTTAGTCTTTTTCGTATCTTTTCTAAGTGAAATGCTCATGCCCATCTCGATCACCTCGCTGCCTTCAAGACTACCAGACCTTTGTTACTTTGCCAAAGTAACATTTTCTGAGTTTTGACAAGTGTGTCAAAACGAAAATGCTCTGCGAGGCTTGTCGGCTTCGCCGAGCCATGCCAAGCATGGCCAAAAAAGACCGCCCCCTTTTTGAAAAAAGGGGCCACCAAAAACTTTCTTTCTACCTCCGGTGGCTCTGTCGAGGACGAAGCTAAAAAGGGAAAAAGTGTTTTTCCTTTTTAGCTATCGCCAATAGCCTGGATCCCATGTGCGTCCGTCAACTCCTTATCCTCCCTTGGCTTCGCCAATGTCCGGTACCGTTGACGAACGATCAAACAATGCTGTTTCCTTTCACCAAAATATTTATTTCCATCCTCATCGAACAAATGTAGGTTTATATCCATGCTCATTCCGGAAATAGAATCTCTAATATCCAGCCATGGATATTCCCTTGCTGTTTGTATTTTTGTTAGTCCAGACAAGAAAAGAAGCACTCTTCCAGAGAGTGCTTCTTTTCTATTTGTTTAAATAACATTTTTATTCTTATCACCTAAATACGTGTTTCGATTTCTTCAATAGTGGAATTAAAGTAAGAGATATCCATGTCGGCCTCATGGTATCTCCCTTGATAGTTTGTTATATTGCCTTGGAAAAAACGAACCTCCCACCAGTTGTTCGTTTTTTCTATGTTCCATAAACTTAGCCTCGTTGAAACTCTTTGTTCATTCATGATATTCTTTTTATACACCCGCAATACCTCCTCTTTTTTAAAGAGAACGGCAGACCGTCAGTCTCATCGCTGGCGGTTTGCTGATGTATACGGAGAATAAATTGGCCATCCAAGAGAGAGTTGCTCAGTCTCTCTCTTGGAAAGCTTTAATCCTTTTTATTCTTCCAATCATCAGAGTCAAAAAGCTTCCAGGTCCGTTAACGGACCTGGAAGCTTTTTATGCCTTTACCCCATATATTTTACAGATCATTTGAAAACTGTTTATTTCTTCTACCTTTCATCCAAATCTTCTTCCTCCACCAACTGTCGGTTCACTTCCCCATGTTCCTGTTCCGTCAGTAGTCGTTTTTCCTCTTCCACGTAATTCCCGTGTCCCCAACTATACAGCAACGCATAGATATATTCCGTTGGATCTTGTTCTCTATAGTGATCAAGCTCTCCATCTTTGAATAACTTATTCGATTCTTTAAACAGCCCAGAGTACACCATCAACTGCTTGCCTTTTAACCCTTTATAAAAAGCATCGAATACTTTTTCATTCGCCAGGTAATCACTATCTTTCGCCGAGTATTTGGCTAGTTCGGCCACTTCTTTTTTACTGTTCGTCCGTACCTTCTGCACATGAACATTGGTAATTAACGGATTCTTCGTTACCTCTTGCCACAATTTTAACCAACGATCCTGCTTAATATATTGATTAGGCTTATTAAAGTAACTTTTATTAACTGCAATTAACACATGGAAGTGGGGATTATAATCATCTCGATCTTGATTATATGTAACTTCCAATTTCCGAATATAGCCTTTAACCACACTTTGAACTTCTCTTCTTTTAACCAATTTTTGAAATGCATGATTGTATTCCTTAATCTCATCATGTAACTCTTCCGCTTTTACATTCGGTGTCGTAAGAGTCAAAAAAATAAAGTCCTTGTTGTATGTATCTTTAATATATTCCATCTGAATCGCTAAAGCCAAAGCTTCTTTTCTAGCTTTCTTCCACGAACAGATCGGACAGAATCGATTTTTGCAGGTATTTCCTTTATGCTGTTTTTTATTTTTCAGGGTTTCATCAGCCACCATCATCATAAATGTATTACAATCTTGCACAATCTCCCATGACGATTCCGACAAAAACTTACGAATAAACCGTGCTAATACTTGATTTTTCTTCTTTTTCTCGGTAAACTTCTCCATATAAAATTAGTTTTAAATAAATGCAAAACTACATCCCAAAATAGTTACGCATTAAAAACTTGCACCTCCGATACTCTTTAATTTCTAGTGTGGTTACTTGAAATTCTAGATTAGTATCCTAAAAAGTGCAAGTTTTTTCCCTTTTTTTGCCGTAATTACAGTACTTATAGACGTTCAACTGCTGCGTAAATAGTTACCCTTATTATCAAGTAAAGTAGGCTTTGATTTTCGCTTTGCTCAATCACGCCTAAAACCTTCAGTTCGAGTTAGTTTAAAATCAATTACTTATTATCTATAATTCACACAGTAATGACATTACCTTCGTTG
>NZ_JBQLIB010000025.1:0-11554 GCF_056034365.1 Marinococcus sp. LNHM5E3-2.1 | reverse complement strand
GGCTTCTTTCTCCCTCAATGGCACAAACAAAGGCCTCCGAAATTCATTTTCGGAGGCCTTTGTCTACAATCTGAAACGAGCAGAAAGTATCTGCTCGTTTTTTTATGACATACGGTCCCACGATTCGATCCCTATAGTACCCGTCAGTTTATAAAATTCCTTCCAAAGCTGTACGTGCTTGGGCCCCCAGGCTTCCTCCGCATGCACATGAGGGACGTAATCCAAAGTAATACCCGTATTTGCCATCACATCATCAAATTGAATTTTGGTCCGTTTCATATGGTAGTCACTCGTTACTACCAGGGCAGAATCAAAATTCCGATCCTGCATAAGTTCTTTTGAATAAACAGCATTTTCATGAGTGCTGACTGCCTGATTTTCCATAATAATTGCTTCTTCAGGTATTCCTGCCCGCACAGCCAGATTTTCATTAAAGCTGCCATCTTCTCCATTGGTTAAGATCACTTTATCCGCATAGCCTTTTTCTATTAAATCAGCTACTGTGTATAAACGTTCAAAATCACCGCTGAGAGCAATGATAACGTCTGCATTTTTTGGTTCATCCTGGTGAGTCAAAAGGGATGCTACGGTTTTTTGCGGAAGTGCAAAAAATGATGCATTAATTAGTAAAGCTGCCCCTATAACAAAAAGCAGACTGCAAAAGATCGTTTTCATGCCTTGTTCCTCCGCCTCTAATGAAAGCTACGGGTATATTGTATCAGAAAGATTGCTCTTCTTAACAGCTATTTCTGAACGACGGACCTATCAGTACAGAGAATTATTTAAGCAAAACCAGTCTTTTTCCAGCTTCTCTACACAAAAAACCTGCTGAGCCAGCAGGTTTTTTTCGTCGTTGGTCTTTTAGAGTTTTTTTACGAAGAACGCAGGGCTTCAAAAGCATTAATACGCGATTCTACCGTCGCGTAAATGTTGCCAGCTTCTAAAGGAGAGACGTCGAATTTTTTACTGGCCAGAATTTCTACATGTTCGTCATTCTTAGCTTCGTCGAACCGCTCCCCCCGCTCTGCCAATGCTTCATACTCATCTCGCATGTAGCGGAATATCGAACTCTGCTGTTCCGGGAGCGAATTTAAAAATTCTTCTACGTCTGCATTTCTTTCAACCATTCTATTGGCCTCCTTGATAGCTGATGCCACCCGTTACTGCTAATAGGTTCTTCCCACGGTTCACCCAAGCATAACGAATGGTTCATTGTTATATAACTGGTTGATGGGTTTAGTATAACAAATATTACAGACTATTGGGAACAAAAAGCTTATACTTTATACATTATTACGTATTTTGCGATCAAGCAACTTTCTTTCCCTTTAGTCATTTTTATACCTTTGTAGAAAAACGTTGCTGTAGACTCAATGGCAGCTTTCCTGCTACTCTATAGATCGATCAATTGCGCAAGGAGACCGGTCATATGAATGATGAACGTATTCGTAATTTAAAACGCGGAGAGCGGGGAGCTATCATCAGCATCTTCGCTTATTTATTTCTCTCTGCTTTAAAGCTCACTGTCGGCCAGCTGGCTAATTCTGCGGCCCTGCGCGCCGACGGTTTAAATAATTTAACAGACACTATCGCTTCGATCGCTGTTTTGTTCGGCCTCCGCTATTCCCAGAAGCCGCCGGACGCTGACCATCCTTACGGCCACTGGAAAGCAGAAATGGTGGCTTCTTTGTTTACTTCTTTTATTATGCTTGCTGTCGGTCTTCAGGTATTTGTGAGCGCGGTGCAGTCTATTCTCGCCGGACCGTCCGAGCCGCCCGGCTTAATTTCTGCATTTGTCGGCGCTTTTGCCGCCGTCTGTATGTTTGGTGTGTACACCTACAACAAAAATTTATCCAAAAAAATTAACAGTCCCTCTATTATGGCTGCAGCTAAGGATAATTGGAGCGATGCCATGGTGAGTATCGGCACAGTTATTGGCATTATTGGTGCTCAGTTTCAGCTGTATTGGCTCGATCCACTGACAGCTGCTCTTGTGGGCTTATTAATTATTAAAACAGGCTGGGATGTTTTCCGTGGCGCAGCCCTGCAGCTCACCGACGGGTTCGATGAAAATAAAATTGAAGATTACCGGGAAACAATTTCCAAGCTGTACGACGTGCAGAAAGTCCGGAATATTAAAGCAAGAAATTACGGGAACAACACCGTGGTGGATATTACCATTCTTGTGGATCCTTCACTCGATATCCAGGAAGCACACAACACAGCTACAAAAGTCGAATACGCTCTAATCGAGCAGCACGGTGTACATGACGTCCACGTGCACGTAGAACCGGAAAACGCCGAGCACTGAACACTGCTCCTTTCAGGAGATCCGGCCCATCTCGATTTCTGGTTCTATTATTGATGAAAATGGGTATAGTTAAAAGCACTTGGCTAACATCGTTCAATTTTGAAGCCAGGAAGCCGAAATAAGAAATGGTACTGAACTTTTATAAGCTGCTATTTTATGATCGTTTTGAAACCATTAAGTTACAGGTGGTGATCAACAACAATGATAAATACACGATTCTCTGTCGCTGTTCATATTCTTTCGCTGCTTGCAAGTGAGCCGGAGCGAAGACTAAGCTCCAGTTACATGGCAGCGAGTGTCAATACAAACCCTGTCGTTATCCGCAGGATCTCAGGTATGCTAAAGCAGGCAGGCCTGCTGCAGACGAAGGCCGGCATCTCCGGTGCTTTAATCACCAAAGCGCCGGAAGATATTACGCTCCTTGATATTTACCGGGCGGTTCAGCAGGAGGACCTGCTGTTTTCCACCCACAGCAGCCCAAACCCTGACTGTCCTGTCGGTCGAAATATTCAAAGCACTCTCAACGAATCCTTTAAGCGGGCACAGAATGCTATGGAAGCCGAGCTGGAAAAGCAGAGCCTGGCGGACGTAACTGCCCATCTCTTTGTATAAAGCTTTTCTACTCGTATATGCCAGCTGTAAAAACTATAAACAAAGGTGTGATAAAGGTATGAAAGCAGGCATTATCGGAGCGTCCGGAAAAGCGGGCAGACATATTTTAAAAGAAGCAGAAGCCCGGGGCATAGAGACGACAGCCATCGTCCGGGACGCTTCGAAGCTTCCTGAGAGCAGCATGCATATAAAAGAAAAAGACCTTTTTTCTTTAACTGCTTCAGATGTATCAGACTTTGACGTGGTGGTGAATGCGTTTGGAGCCGGACTGGGGGAAGAAGAAGCACATGTAGAAGCCGGGCGGCACCTGATTTCTATTATTCAGGAAGCTGCAGCTCCCCGTCTCATCGTTGTGGGCGGCGCCGGCAGCCTGTTTACCGATAACGGAAAAACCACCCGCGTCGTGGAAACGCCGGAATTTCCCGAAGCGGTAAAGCCCACCGCTAACGGGCAGAGCCGGAATTTACAGGACCTTCAGCAGACAACCGGCATACGGTGGACATTTATCAGTCCGGCTGTAAATTTTGATGCAGAGGGCAAACGCACCGGATCTTATTCCACCTCCCATGACGTACTGCCGCTTAACAGCAATCAGGAAAGCTATATCAGCTATGCGGATTACGCGGTGGCAGTTGTCGATGAAATGGAAACAGCGGCTCATGAACACCAGCGCTTCGCTGTCGTTGGCGAACGCGCATAAAGCCCAAATCCGCCTTTTTTGGCGGATTTTTGTATTACAGTCGCAGAAAAACAATCCCTATAAGAACCACTGCAAGGATTACTGCCTGATACCTGGTAATGCGCTCCTGCAGATAAAGCATGGAAAGCACCGCTACTAAAAGCGCGTGAGCTGCAAACAGAGGAGAAATAATACTTGCCGGTCCTTCCCGAAGAGCGGCAGCATATAGCTGCATCCCTCCGAACGAAAAGACCCCCGTAACCAGCCCCCACCTAAAGGCCTTTTTCCTATGTATATGAGCAGTGGCACGGGCTTGCTGCTTCTTTTCCCGGCGCCATCCGTATAACGAATACAGCATGCCAAACAGATAGCCTGTAAACAATACCGGCGTATTCTCAAGTCCGGCCTCTTCTGTTATTTTCAGCCCTCCATTCCGGAAAAACATAAATAATGTGGCTGTTAAAATAAAGCCATACCATATGCCGCTTTTTATCGAGAAGTCCTCCTTCGGATCCAACGGAAGCACAGCAATAGCTGCCATAATTAAACCAATGCCCGCATACTGCACTGCTCCAATCTGCTCCCCGTATACCAGCACACCCAGGAGAACAATCAGCAGAATGTTTGTATTTACCAGCGGAGAGGAAAGACTCGCTGGCCCAACGTTTAAAGCTTTCATGTATAGAAGGTTTCCGAACGTGGACCCCGCCCCCACCATTATCCCGCTAAAAAGCACTGCGAGGTTCATATGCAAGGATTCCTCCATTAAAGCATATACCAGAAAACCGAAGCTCCCGCTAGCGTAGAGCCCTGTCAAAAAAGGCGTTAACGGCAGCTGCCAAAAAGAATTAACCTTCATGAAAAAAGAAGAAAAACCAAACACCACGGCGCTTAACAGCGCTAAAATAAACCACATGGCCCGCACTCCCACTTGTTCTTATGTACTAAGAAGCCGCACAGGCAGCTTCTTTTTATAAAAGATAAAACACATGACCGTACTTATCCACTCTGGAATTTGTACCATCAAAATAGACAGTCCCCTTCTCCGGTTCGAAAGGGTCCTTTGTTTCAAAATTCACTTTAAAATATGGAGAGCCGTCTATTGGTTCATAATGCTCACACGTATACGTCAGCGTAATTTCATCATTCACCTGAATGCGGTCACTACCGGCGATCCCGGAATCAAAAACTACTTTTAGTGTCATATCTTGCTCTCCCTCCTATTTAGCCTCTTCGGCTATTCTCTTTACGGTCCTTCAAATATATTCCCTGCTCTTCCTTTCTTTATACATAATGATTGCTAAAAGCAAGGAATTGTATTATTTTTAAGCGGAGAAAGGGGAATTCCTATGAGCATCCGTCAGGCTGAAGAAGCAGATATTCACGCAATTACCGAGATATATAATGACGCAATCATAAACACGACCGCTGTCTACGATTACCATCCCTATTCGGCAGAAAACCGGCTGGAATGGCTACGGTCAAAAAAGCAAAACGGCCTTCCTGTTTTTGTTTATGAGCAGAATGGAAAGGTCCAGGGGTATGCTGCTTACGGGCCGTTCCGTCCCTGGGCAGCTTTCAAATACTCCATTGAGCATTCAGTGTATGTTCACCCCGGCGCCCGCGGTGCCGGGATCGGCCGTGCCCTGCTCCGTGCCTTAATCGACCAGGCGGAACGGGAAGGCTTCGCCACTATGATCGCCGGCATAGACTCTTCCAACCCGGGAAGCATCTATCTGCACGAAACGGAGGATTTTGAATACGTGGGCACGGTAAAAAAAGCCGGGTACAAGTTTGAACGATGGCTTGATCTTGTTTTTTACCAGCGAGCCCTCTCCGGCCCAGAGACGCCCGAAGAACACTAACAGCTGCCTCTCCCTATCCGGGAGAAGCAGCTTTTTACGGACTATTTTTTCGTTTGTTCTGCAGGAAACCGTTTTGGTTTTCCCTGTGTGGTAAGCAGCACCCCGGCTATCACAATCAGGGCCCCAATCATCTTAGCCGGTGTTAATGTTTCTCCAAGCCAGAGCACCGCCCCCGCCATCGTAACGACGGGAAGAAAATTCAGGAAAACTGAAGCTTTTGAGGCACCAAGCTGGTCTACTGCCCGGTTATAAAACAATAGAGCGATGAAACCTGGAAAAAGCCCCAGATAAGCAAGGCTTGGCAGTTGTTCGCTTAAGGTGAAGGAAGGCACACCGAGAAGGAGCCACTCTGCCGTAATAAAAGGAAGTAATAATATAATGGAGGCTCCTGTCATTACGAGCAGTACACCGTAGGGAGGAAACAGATGCATATAACGTTTAACAGCGATGGAATAAATGGACCAGCAGGCCACCGCCCCTACCATAATACCGTCGCCGGCATTCCAGTTCATTTCTGCTACGGCAAACAGTTTCCCATTCATTACTACCCACAGCGCCCCCACGATGGATAGTACGACACCAATCCATTGAATATAGCGCAGCCTCTCTTTTAAAATATATGTACTTAATAAAACGGTTACTGCCGGAATTACTGTTTCCAGTACAGAAACATTAGTCGATGAAGTAAATTGGAGTGCCCCATAAATGAATGTATTAAAAAACGTGACTCCTGTAGCTGTTAAAATAATAAGAGGCAGCCTATGCTTCCAAAATAAGTTCCTTGCCTTCCAGGCGCTTTTCCATCCCAGGGGTATGATGCACAAAAAAGCAATAATCAGCCTGAAAAAAGCTATCGTAAAAGGAGGAAGATCATTGATAGCCTTTCCTACCAAAATATTTCCAGAATAAAAAAACACTACCATAATAAGCATAATATACGCAGCCATACTGACCGTCCACCTCTTTCTCCTGGAATATCACGGTCATTTCCCGGGAAATTTTGAGATTTCCATACAATCTCCCGCAACTTCCAACACTTTTTTCTTCTTTTACAAGTTTTCATAATAATTATACATTTTTATAGACTATTAAAGCATACAGGAGTAACGACGTGTGTTACAATGCCCGAAGAGCATACAATGGAGAGGAGAAATCAGAGTGAGCAAAAAATGGATTCTGAGTACAGGCCTCGCCCTGTCGGTAGCAATTGTTGGTGCCTGCAGTAACGGCGACGGCGGGGAGAATTCCTCTGATAACAATAACGGAAACGAAGAACAGCAGTCAGAGGAAAACTCCAATAACAACGAAGAAAATAACCAGCAGGAAGAATCAGATGAAGGATCCTCTGAAGAACAGGCCTCCGGTGAAGAACAAGCAGAAGATTTACCTGAACCGGATTTAAGCGATGTACCTGACACAGTCGCTACCGTGAATGGAGAAGAAATTACCAAAGACGAATTTGAACCAATTTTCACTACTAACTATGAGCAATATGCTCCTCAAGCTGCCGCCTCTGGTGACCAGAGTAATGAAGAACTTCAGGCAAATCTAAAAGAACAAACGGCTGAATCCCTTATTAACCAGGAGCTTTTAGTACAGGAAGCTGAAGAAGGGGATTATGAGGTTAATGAAGAAGACGTAGATGAGCAGGTAAGCTCTCTCAGAGAACAGTTTGAATCTGATGAAGAATACCAGCAGGCTCTTGAAGAACAGGGCTACACAGAAGAAGAACTGCGCGAGGAAGCACGAACTTCCCTGCAGATACAGGCTCTCCTGGACGAAGAGCTTGAAGATGTAGAAGTCTCTGACGAAGAAGTCGAAGAATTATACGATCAGGTTTCGCAAGGCCAGGGAGAAGAAGCAGGCTCTCTTGAGGACCTTCGTCCACAGCTTGAACAACAGCTTGAATCACAGAAACAGCAGCAGCAGCAGCAGGAATATACTGAGCAGCTGCGTGAAGATGCAGACATCGAAAATAATGTAGCTTCTGAATCAGAAGGAAACAGCGATTCTGAAGAATAACTTGTATAAAAAAACGGCGCAGCCTCTGATTAAGAGGCTGCGCTGTTTTTAATATTTGTTTAGAAAGAAACGTAGGAACGCGGGTTAACAGCGTTTGATTTTGCCCCGTTCCAGGCACCTTCATGTACTTCAAAATGCAGGTGTCTGCCCGTACTCCGGCCGGTGTTACCCATCACACCGATACTTTCTCCCTGAGATACTGCTTCCCCGTTTGATACGTTAATGGATCTTAAATGAGCGTACAGGGTATTGTACGTTTGTCCGTTAACAGTGTGCTCTAGAATAATTGTATTACCGTAGCCATTCATAGTGCCGGCATAGGTTACTGTTCCGGAAGCAGAAGCAGAAATGCTTGAACTGCCGCCGTACCCAATATCGATTCCATTATGGGATCCGCTTCCACGCTGGCCGTATTCAGACGTTACTGGCCCGGAAGCCGGAAGGGCAAATCCAGAGCTGCTATATGTAGACTCTGCGGCTACTGCTGTATCCTCTGAGGAATCTGAGCTGCTTTTCGAGGAGACCGAATCTCCTAAGTTCATTTCCCCAAACGTTTCCGGCCCGGCAACTCCATCTACGGAGATGCTTTGCGCTGCCTGAAAAGATTCAACACCCTGCTTTGTCAGTGGACCAAAAACACCGTCTACAGGGCCTGCTTCGTAGCCTTTATCATTCAACCATTGCTGCAGGTCCGAAACATCTGAATCCTTCATTCCTGATTTAAGGTTCTGATCCCCGATGGAAGCATCCGCTACTGAAGGCGCGAATAAAATAGCTGCCGCTACTGCCGAGCTCATTACAAATTTTTTCATAAATAGTGCACGTTATGTTTATTAACAGTGTTACTTTCAGGCACGGTTGTGTTTCCTATATGTATAAACTCTGCCCGTTAATAAATTAACGCTGTCACCTCCTGATTTTTTATTTGATATGTTTGCTTACGGCTTAGTATACGTAGCGACTCTCAGCACTACAAGGTCTCACACATTGTTGTTAGAAGACTGTAAACTATTACAATTTTTTGAAATATTAATGCAATGATTGTCATGCAATAATATTCAATATTTTTCCTTTCCCATACTTTTCCTGCATAATTTTCTAGTTATATAAGAAATAGCTCCCGGAGACTTTATTCCCGGGAGCTTTATTCTGGCTATATCTTATTTTTCGCATGCATGAGATCTTTCACCTGTTCCACCAGGTCTTCAGCATCCTGCGGGTTGTGAACGACATCCGTCTTATCCATATCTACAATTAGTGTATCGCTCGCGCTATAGTAATTTTCCAGCCAGTCGTCGTAGCCTTCCCAGAGCTTCCGGTAGTATTCCACCAGCTCCTCGTCCTGTTCGAAATCCCGCCCTCGTTCGAAAATCCGGTCCATTACTGTTTCGAAGGAGCCACGCAGATAAACGTTAAGATCCGGCGCCTTTTTGTAAGGAAGCCCTTCAATTTCTTTCATCATTTCTTCGAGCAGGCCTTCGTAAATGGAAAACTCCATATCGTTAATATTTCCGAGATCACGATTAATTTTTGTGAAATACCAGTCTTCATAAATGCTCCGATCTAAAATAGCATCGTCATCCTTGTAAGCCTGTTTGATCGATTGGAACCTTGTCCGGAGAAAATAGAGCTGAAGCAAAAATGGATACCTTTTTTCATTAATTTCTTTTTGATCTGCCTGATAAAACAAGGGAAGAATCGGGTTTTCTGATACATGCTCATAGTACACTTTCGAATCCAGGCCTTCCCCAAGTATTTGCGCGACGCTCGTTTTGCCAATTCCAATCATTCCACTTACTACAATCACCAAAAATAACCCCTCAATCTAATTATGGATTTGCACACATTGCATTATTATAATATATTTCCCTGCGCAGTTGCGACCATTTAAATTTTCCATTCTTCATTCAGCAGACTGTAAACTACAATATCCACGTATTGATCATGCAGCCAGTGCTCCTGCCGCAGTATCCCTTCCTGCTTAAAACCCAGTCTCTCTGGCACCGCCTTGCTTTTTTCGTTAGCCACGGCAACTTTAATAACGATTTTATTTAAGCCAAGCTGTTCAAAGCCATAAGAAATAAACGCTTTCGCAGCGTCAGTCATAATGCCTTTTCCCTGATAGTCCTCTCCCAGCCAGTAGCCAATTTCCCCAAGGCTGTGTTGATGATCCAGACGGTTGAAGCCGGCTACACCTGCAAGGCTTCCCTGAAAAACGATACCAGCTGAAAAAAGCTTTTGATCCGCCCACCCCTGGCGCACACTATGGATGAACGCTTTTGTGTCCTCTTCTTCATTGGTATGATCGACCCATGGCAGCCACTGTCTTAGATGAGTCCGTGAATTGTCTGTCAGCGCAAAAACAGCCTGCGCATCTGATGGCTCCAGCAGCTTTAAATAGAGATCTTCACGAATACGGTACGTAAACATAAAATGCTCCTCTCCTGTCCCAATATTATTATTACGGATCATTCCCATGCGTTATACTTATAAGGGCGGCGGAAGAGAGCCGGAAGCAATCTCGAAGCCGGGGTCCGCTCTGGTTCGTTTTCAAGCATACTTAAATACATATAACTGATAAATAATGGAGGTGCTTCAACTGTCTGTTCTGCGACGCGCTGGCATCATTTTCTTTACAGTAATGCTTATATTCGGAATGGGAATGATCTATCAGGCACTGACATGGAAACTGGGGGACAGCGCTCATGAAATACTCCGACTCGGATTTTATCTTTCAGCGCTCATCACCTTAACCCTGGCTGCAGCTCTTACTATCCGTGACCCGCGGATACGGGTTAATACAGTATCTTTATTGGGAGGGTTTCTTATTGGTCTTCTTTTTGCTGTAAACGCGGTGATCGCATTTTATCAGCTTTTTATGTAATAGCCAGGCTTTTAAATCAGCCTGGTCGTTGTTTATTCAGACATCTGCATTTCTTTCACGCGAGCGGTGGTTTCCGCCCGTATTACAGCTCTCCCAATCGCCTCAGCATACGTATAAAAAGAAGAAAGACGGTTGCCTCTATTTGCACTGCGCAAGTCTTCATTAGCGAAAAAAGCACGTCGCTGGGCTGAACTGATCTCAAGCTGTACTCCCTGCATTCTTGCATTTTTATTACATATATTGTTTTCGTACTTTCCTTCTATAGCAGATGGGGGATCAAAATCCACATTAAAACCGGCAGCAGCCAGCTCTGTACCTATAAGGTCTGCCGTAGACGTATCCAGTCCTCCTATATAGGTTTTTTTCTCCTCTCCCCGGTATCCATGAAGAGTAACTGTAAATAAAGCTTCAGCAGCTAATAAGAGGGCTCTTGGTTCATCAAAACGTGTGGATCTGATATGCAGACTTCTGTTACCGGTACGTTTTTTGGCACGAAAATCATAAGCGGAAAAGTGACAGCTGTGGTGAAGTTCTTCGACTAGTTCACTTGTTCCTGCTTCAATAGCTCCCCCATGCGGAGCCAGAGCTGCCAGGGCTTTACGGCGACCCTGAAGTACACGTATTTCATAATCACGACCTTCTAATTCTACAGCGTTTAATTCAGCATAATCAGCGTACTTCTTTTTCCTCACTTAAACCTCACCACCGCTTCTTTAACAGTAACCGTTCTTTTGCCGGAACGAGTATAGTTTACCCTATTCCGCCAATTTTTAAAATAAGGAGTATCTTTATCCAGCACGTCTTTTGTTAAAAGCCGCCTGAATACAAAAAGCCAGCCCGGCATTTCGGACTGGCGTTGTCATTTAATTAAATGGAGCTTCCTACCGGATTCGAACCGGTGACCTCATCCTTACCATGGATGCGCTCTACCTGCTGAGCTAAGGAAGCAGATAAAATAAAACGTTTCAGCTATGTAAGCTTATGTATGACTTATTTAGACACAAATACTATTGTAAAGGGCTTTGAAGACATAGTCAACCTCAATTATTAAATCATTTCATATAATAAAAGCCTTCCTCTCAAGTAAGAGAAAAAGGCTTTAGTGCCCGGCAGCGATCTACTTTCACGGGGGGAGAACCCCCGGCTATCATCAACGCTGAAGAGCTTAACTTCCGTGTTCG
>NZ_JBQLIB010000024.1:0-19754 GCF_056034365.1 Marinococcus sp. LNHM5E3-2.1 | reverse complement strand
CTTCAGCGTTGATGATAGCCGGGGGTTCTCCCCCCGTGAAAGTAGATCGCTGCCGGGCGAGTTCAACCGTTTCCCTTTTCGGGGAAGCGGTTTTTTATATTTTTTTCCTTTTTCTCTATGCTACAATAAACATATTAATCATTAGGAGGGAGAAAAGTTATATGGATATTGTACCTATTGGGGATCATGCCTTAAGTGTGCAATTTGAAAATGTGATTTCTCCCTCCGTGAACCGAAAGGTGCACCGGCTGTATGAAGCTTTAACAAAAGAACGGCCGGAGGGGATGAGTGAGTGTGTTCCAGGCTACCGCGCATTGACTGTCTATTATAATCCCCTGCAAATACAGTACGAACGTCTTTACGAACTCATTTATAACGTATTTGAGCGCATGGACAAAGCATCGGAAGGTGCATTGAAAACGTACTATCTGCCGGTTTGTTATGACGTATCATTTGGACAGGATATCGAACGTCTTGCAGCAGATAACGAACTGTCTGTAGACGAAGTGGTGGAGCTGCACAGCAGTTCATCCTATTTTATTTATATGCTGGGCTTTACTCCGGGTTTTCCTTATCTCGGCGGGCTTGATGAACGACTTCATACTCCCCGTTTGGAAACACCAAGAGGAAAAGTGGAAGCCGGATCTGTTGGCATAGCCGACGCTCAGACAGGTGTGTATTCGATTGACAGTCCGGGAGGATGGAACATTATTGGTAAAACTCCGGTGCCTTTGTTCAATGCAGCGCACGATAAACCTGCGCTTCTAACCCCGGGCCATCTGCTCCGGTTTGAGCCTGTCGCATATAAGGAATACGCTGAAATTGAAAAATCTATCGGCCGTGGAGGGTACAGCATCCGTGTAGAAGAGGAGGGAGAGGTATGATCATTGATCTAAATTGTGACCTGGGGGAAAGTTACGGTATTTATACCCTGGGCATGGATCAGAAGGTGCTTCCTTTAGTGTCATCGGCGAACGTTGCCTGCGGAGGTCATGCGGGCGATTCGGCAGTGATGGCGCGTACAGTTGCTCTTGCCAAACAGTATGGTACGGCCGTCGGTGCCCACCCCGGCTTTTTGGATAAAGAAGGGTTTGGCCGCAGATACATAGCGATGGATGAAGAAGAAATTTATCAGCTTTGCCTCTATCAAATTGGGGCTCTCCATGCCTTCTGCTGTGCAGCGGACGTGCAGATGCAGCATGTAAAACCGCACGGGGCCTTATACAACGCTGCTCTTCGCGATTCCGCTGCTGCCAGAGGAGTGGCGCGGGCAGTGAAGGATTTTAATGAAAATCTCCTTTTATTTGCCCCTGTTCATACAGAGCTGCAGGCAGCGGGGGAAAGACAAGGCTTGAGGGTAGCAAAGGAAATGTTTGCAGACCGTACCTATACTGCTGACGGAACGTTGACTCCAAGAAAAGAGCAGAACGCCTTCGTCGATAAACCTGAAGACGCTGCCGCCCAGGTGCTTGATGTCCTTCAGGAGGGAACAATTAAAGCAGGGGACGGCACAGCTGTAGCAATGGAAGCAGATACCATATGTGTACACGGGGACAATGAACAGGCGGTTCTGTTTATTCAACATTTAAGGAATCAGCTTGAGCATCAAGGAGCTTCGGTGCAGGCAGCGGGGGAATTTATATGAACAAAACGCCTGTCTGCACCGTACAAAAAGCAGGGCTCTTTACGACTATCCAGGATACAGGCCGAACCGGATATCAGCACCTCGGTGTACCGGTCTCCGGAGCGATGGATCTGTATGCGCTCCGGATGGGGAACATTCTCTGCGGCAACTATTTGTCCGCAGCCGGACTGGAGCTGACGTTAATGGGACCGACCCTTACGTTTCACGAAGAGACGGTTATTGCGGTTACAGGTGGAAACTTGCAGCCGGAAGTAAATAAAGAACCCATTCCAATGTGGGCAACGAGAAAAGTTTACGCAGGAGACGAACTGACCTTTAACGGCCCGGCACACGGAGCACGTGCCTACTTTTGTATTGCAGGAGGCCTGGAGGTGCCAGTCGTTTTAGGAAGCCGCTCGACGTACACAAAAGCTGGCATAGGAGGGATGGAGGGCCGTGAGCTTGAAAGCGGCGATACCCTGTATCGCGGCAGCGTAAGTGCTGCTCCAAAGCCCTTTGAACGCCGGCTCCCCCCGGCGAGTATTCCAGTTTATGAAAAACAACAGACGCTCCGGGTAGTGGCTGGTCCGGAATTTGATAAATTAACAGCGGAAGCTGGAAAGAGACTGCTCCGGGAAGCTTATGTGGTGACCCAGGAAGCTGATCGGATGGGTATCCGGCTCCAGGGTCCGGAAGTGTCTTTGCTTGGTACTGGGGATATTATATCGGACGGGGTGGCGTTTGGAACTATTCAGCTGGCATCAGACGGCCAGCCGATGATTTTAATGGCTGACCGGCAGACGACGGGAGGTTACGCCCGTGTGTTAAATGTCATCAGTGCCGATTTATCGAAAGCTGCCCAACTGCAGCCAAATGCTTCTGTGGTGTTTGAGCAGGTAACGCTTGAGGAAGCGCGAATCGCTTTCAGGCAGATGCATCGTTCGCTCGAAGACGTGTACTTTGCTGTGAATAATAAAAAATTGCGATAAAATATTTGAAAACCCCTTGTGCTCCTTTATCCTGCGTGGTAAGATTATAATTGTCTTGTTGAGAGACACCATTAATAGTGCGGTGACAACAGCGAAGAGGATCCACCCGTTCCCATGCCGAACACGGAAGTTAAGCTCTTCAGCGTTGATGATAGCCGGGGGTTCTCCCCCCGTGAAAGTAGATCGTCGCCGCGCTATACCAAATCGCGGGATAGAGCAGTCTGGTAGCTCGTCGGGCTCATAACCCGGAGGTCGGAGGTTCAAATCCTCCTCCCGCAACCAATTATACTAATCCATTAAAGCCTTAAAGGCTTTTTTTTATGAAATAAATTGCAATAAATGAAGCCGGAAACCGAACTACCCTTTGTGCAGCACGCACAGAGGGTAGTTTTTGGATAAAAGCGAAGAGGTGCTTTTTTCGTTTACTGTACGCGATTGCAAGAATACGATAAACTAGCAGGAGACTATTATGAGAGATCATTGAGGAGCAGTTTATGCCAAACGATGAATTTGACTGGATTAATGAACGCAGACCAACACGGACCTTCCAGAAACGGCTGGAAGTAGGAATAGGTGATGACGCGGCGGTGTACCGGCCGCTTGCGCATATGAATGAAATTGTCTGCGTGGATACGATGATTGAAGACGTGCATTTTCGAAAAGATACGATGAAACCATTTGATATCGGCTTTAAAGCGCTGGCTGCAAACATTAGCGACGTCGCTGCCATGGGAGGCGTGCCGCATTTTTACGTGATATCGATTGCAATAACGCCCGGCTGGTCCGAAGAGGAATTAAACGAACTGTACCGGGGAATGAATGAACTGGGTGCACGCTATCAGATGGATATGATTGGCGGAGATACGGTATCCTCGCGTCGCGACTTAATGGTGAGTATTACGGTGATCGGTGCGGTGGAAGAAAAACAGCAGCTGCTGCGAAGCTCTGCGGAACCTGATGATATTGTGTTTTTAACCGGACCGGTCGGTATGTCCGCTGCCGGACTCGAGCTTCTGCTCGAACGGACAAGGGACGGGGCATACTCTGAGCGGGAAAAAGCATTGATTGCCTATCATCAGCGGCCGGTGCCCCAGGTGGAGGCAGGACGTCTGCTGGTGGAATGCGGTGGCCGTATTGCCTTGAATGATATAAGTGACGGGCTGGCAAGCGAATGCTGTGAGATTGCGGAGGCGAGCGGTGTTTCGATGGAACTGGACTTTTCTGGGCTTCCCGTCCACGAAGCTATGGAGCAGCTGGAGATTCAAACAATGAAAAAGCATATGTTTTACGGCGGAGAAGATTTCGAACTGGTCGGAACGGCTCCTTCTTCCGATTGGGAAAAGCTCAGCAGGAGATTCGAGCAAGCCGGACTTGCACTGTATGCGATTGGAAAGGTTTCAGAGGGGAATGGAGAAGTGTTCCTCCAGGAAAACGGCTCCCGCACAAAGCTGGAAAAATCAGGCTATAATCATTTTCGTCCATCATAAGCAGCAGAAAGGAAGAAACGCTATGACAGAGTGGGTCATCCACACTTCGTCTCCGGAGGAAACGGCGGCGTGGGGAGAGCTTTTGGGCCGATACGCGGAGGCAGATGAAAAAATATGGCTGGTCGGCAGTCTCGGAGCAGGGAAAACACATTTTGCCAAAGGCTTTGCCAGAGGCCTGGAAGTTACCACAATGGTGAATAGCCCGAGCTTTACGATCGTTAAAGAATATCAAGGACGGCTGCCTTTGTTTCATATTGACCTTTACCGGCTGTCAGAGGAGGAAGCAGAGGAAATCGGCATTGAAGAATACTTTGAGGCAGGTGGAGTATCGCTGTTGGAATGGCCGGTTCGTCTGGAAGAATGGCCGGAGGATCGTCTGGAAATAGATATTCAATACACCGGGGAAACGAGCAGGCAATTGACTTTGACAGCCGTTGGCGAGCGGTGGAAGGCAAAGATGAAGGAGTTGCAGAACGATGAAAATGCTCGCAATTGACACATCCACGCACGTGCTGGGCATCGCCCTTGCAGATGAACAGAAAATTCTCGGAGAATATACTACCAACATTAAAAAAAATCATTCCGTACGTCTGATGCCGGCGGTGGAATCACTGATGAAAGAAAGTGGTGTTGGCCCGGAAGATCTGGATGCGGTGGCAGTAACGACCGGGCCAGGCTCCTACACCGGCGTGCGCATCGGAGTAACAACAGCCAAATCATTGGCCTGGGCTTTAAATATCCCGCTTTATCCCGTATCAACGCTTCAGGTATTTGCCCAAAACGGTCTCGGATTTCCAGGTCTCGTTTCTCCACTGATTGATGCGCGAAGAAATCAGGTCTACACGGCGGCTTTTTCCGGAAGTGCGGAAGAAAACGCAGTAGTACGTCAAATGAAAGACCAGATCATTCTGCTCCCGGAATGGCTCGAGGTGCTGGAGCAAACCCAGGAACAAATTCTGTTTGTCGGAGAGGACACGGGGAGCCGGCAGGAGCTTATCCGGGAACGACTTGGCAGCCGGGCGGTTTTTGCAGACTGGACGAAACAGACAATCCGTCCGGCGGAAATTATCCGGATCGCCCGCACCGCCGGCGAAGCACAGGATGCACACGCAGTGGTGCCGGAATATGCCCAGCTTGCCGAAGCAGAAAAAAATTGGCAGAAAGCCCAAAGCGGGAGATCCGAATGAAAGCAGAAATACTGATCCGGATGATGAGTGCCGACGATATAGACAATGTGATGGAAGTAGAACACAACGCCTTCTCGATGCCGTGGAGCCGGCGAGCGTTTGAAAATGAAATGTACAACAACCAGTTTGCCCATTATCTGGTGGCGGAAGTCGCAGGCAGAATTGTCGGCTACTGCGGGGTGTGGATCGTCATTGACGAGGCGCATGTAACCAACATTGCGGTGCATTCACGCTATCGCGGACGGAAAATTGGCCAGGAGCTGCTGGCCAATTTAATGGAGCTTGCCTACACATATGGGGCCCGGACGATGACGCTCGAAGTGCGTGAAACCAATGAAACGGCCCGGAACCTGTACGATAAATTCGGATTCGTGCCCGGCGGTGTGCGAAAAAATTATTATATGGACAATAATGAAAATGCGATAGTAATGTGGGTGAATATGAATGAACGAGCATGAACCAATAGATATTTTGGCTGTGGAAACGAGCTGTGACGAAACAGCTGCGGCAGTTATCAGAAACGGCACCGAGATCCGGTCCAACGTCGTCCTCTCCCAGATGAAAAGCCATAAACGCTTTGGCGGCGTCGTGCCCGAGGTCGCTTCGAGACATCATGCGGAATCCATCACCCAGGTAATGGAGCAGGCACTCGAGGAAGCAGGAAGCACATTTTCTGATTTGTCCGCCGTGGCGGTAACGGAAGGCCCGGGACTTGTCGGGGCGCTTCTTGTCGGCGTGAACGCCGCAAAAGCGACAGCCTACGCGAAGGGACTGCCGTTGATAGGCGTTCACCATATTGCGGGTCATATTCAGGCGACCCGGCTCGAGGTGGAGTGGGAGTACCCAGCTCTTGCCCTCGTCGTATCCGGCGGCCATACGGAGCTGGTGCTGATCAAAGAAGAAGGGGAGTATGAGCTGCTCGGCCAGACAAGAGATGATGCCGTGGGAGAAGCATATGATAAAGTCGCACGTACTCTCGGCCTGCCGTATCCCGGCGGCCCGGAGCTCGACAAACTGGCTAAAACCGGAGCACCGACCGTACCGCTGCCTGTGGCGTGGCTTGAGGAAGGTTCGTATGATTTCAGCTTCAGCGGATTGAAATCAGCCGTCATGAATACACTCCATAATGCCCGCCAGCGTGGGGAAGAACTAGCTCCGGAAGACGTTGCGTCAAGCTTTCAGCAGAGCGTCATTACCGTGCTGACGGAGAAAACGGCCCGAGCGGCAGAAGCCTGCGGAGCCAGACAGGTAATGGTAGTCGGAGGTGTGGCAGCCAACAGCGGTCTGCGGGCTGCGATGGAAGAAAAATTCAGAGAGAGCGGCGTAAAGCTGCAGATCCCGCCGCTTCATTTATGTACCGATAATGCAGCCATGATCGGAGCTGCCGCCTATATCAACTGGAAAAAGGGAAATTTTTCAGGCATGGATTTAAACGGGGTGCCCGGCCTGCCGCTTCATACGTAACAAAAAACCCGTGCTCTCTTTTGCAGAGAACACGGGTTTTGCTGTAACTAGGAACTGGATTCTTCGAGCTGCAGCTCTTCCCATTCCTCCATCAGCTGCTCTAGCTCGCCTCTCAGTTCATTGATTGAGGTCTGATAGCCGGCGGCCTTTTCATGGTCTTCGTATACGTCGGGCTCGAAAAGAGCTGCTTCCTGCTCCTCGACGAGCTGTTCCTTGGCTTCAATATCCTGTTCAATCTGCTCGATGCGGCGCTGCCGCTTGCGGGCCTCCCGCTTGGCTGCTTTGTCGTCTGCAAACGAGGATTTAGCCGCACCGGCATCCTCCTGCTTCGGTCCTTCACGCTCAGCCTGAAGCGCTGCTTTTTCCCGTTCTTCTTCTTTTTTGAACAAATAGTAATCATAATCCCCGATGTAGTTGCGGACGTCGCCGTCCCCCATTTCGAGAATGCGTGTTGCAATCCGGTTCAGAAAGTACCGGTCGTGGGAAACAAACAAAATTGTTCCCGGGTAATCAATCAGAGCGTCTTCGAGCACTTCCTTGCTGTCGAGATCGAGATGGTTGGTCGGCTCGTCAAGCAGCAAAAAATTCGACTTCTGCATCATCATTTTGGCGAGCGAGAGGCGCGCTTTTTCGCCGCCGCTAAGGTCGGACACCTGCTTCAGCACGTCTTCGCCGGTAAATAAAAACTGGCCGAGCACGGTACGAATATCCTTTTCGTTTTCGAGCGGATATTCATCCCACAGCTCCTGCAGGACGGTTTTGCCCGAATTCAGTTCGGCCTGCTGCTGGTCGTAATAGCCGAGATCTACTTTACTTCCGAGCTGAATATGCCCTTCATCCGGTTCAAAGTCTCCCTTGATCGTTTTTAAAAAGGTACTTTTCCCCGTCCCGTTTGGTCCAATCAGCGCAATGCTCTCACCGCGCTGGGCCCGGACATTTAAACGTTCGAACACAGGCGCTTTGTTGTCAAAGCGAAAGGTGAGGTCTTCTGCTTTCAATACATCGTTGCCGCTCTGACGGTCGATGTCGAAGCGCAGAGTAGCGGATTTGCCGTCCCGCTGCGGTTTGTCGAGCTTATCCATTTTCTCGAGCTTTTTCCGCCGGCTCTGGGCCCGTTTTGTTGTAGATGCGCGTACGATGTTTTTCTGCACGAAGTCTTCAAGCTCAGAAATTTCCTTCTGCTGCTTTTCATAGGCCTGCATTTCCTGTTCAAACAGCTCGGCCCGTTTTTCCTGAAAGGCACTGTAGTTGCCGTAGAACAAACGGGCTTTCTTATGAATAATTTCGTATACCTTCGTTACGATCTGGTCCAGAAAATACCGATCGTGGGAAACGATCAGGACTGCCCCCGGATAACTGCTTAAATACTGCTCGAGCCAGCGCAGGGTATCCATATCAAGATGGTTGGTCGGCTCGTCAAGAATTAAGAGCTCCGGCTTGGCCAGGAGCAGCTTGCCGAGAGCAAGACGGGTCTTCTGGCCGCCGCTTAACGACTGCACCGGCGTGTCGAGAGAGAAGCTGCCAAAGCCAAGACCCGCCAGCACCGTGCGGATGTCGGACTCGTAGCGGTAGCCGCCGCGCGCTTCGAATTCCTGCTGGCGCTGGTCGTAGTCGGACATCAGCTTTTCATAGGCTCTGGCATCGTCAATAATATCGGGCTCGGACATTTTCGCCTCCATACGACGCAGCTCCGCTTCAGCTTTTTGCAGGTGGGTAAAAACATCAAGCATTTCATCCCACATCGTTTTATCGCTGTTCAGGCCGGTATGCTGCTCAAGATACCCGAATGTCGTGCCCTTTGGCATCGTGATCGAACCGGAATCATACGAGGATTCACCGGCAAGAATTTTCAGGAGAGTGGATTTGCCGGCCCCGTTTTTGCCGACCAGGGCCACCCGCTCACCTTCCTTTACCTCGAGTTTTATTTGATCAAGTACGGTTTCTGCCCCAAAAGACTTGGTGACACCCGAACATTGAAGTAAAATCATATTTATATAGCTCCTTTAATAACAACTCTGATAGTATCAGTGTATCGTACTTTTCGGCGAAACGCGAAATAGGATACGTCTTGCTGCAGGTAAGCGTTTCGGTACGTTTTCATAGGGACGCATGCTATACTGTCTACAGACAATGACAATACATTTAGGTGGAAATAATTATGAATACAGACCAGCAAAAAATTCCGCAGGCAACCGCAAAGCGGCTGCCCCTATATTATCGATTTCTGGAAAGCCTGTATGCAACAGGCAAAACCCGCGTTTCTTCAACCGAATTGAGTGAGGCGGTCAAGGTGGATTCGGCAACGATCCGCCGGGATTTTTCATATTTCGGCGCGCTCGGCAAGAAAGGGTACGGCTACAATGTACAGTACCTGCTGTCGTTTTTCCGGACTACCCTGGACCAGGACGAGGCGACAGACGTCGTACTTCTCGGCGTCGGGAACCTCGGGAAGGCGCTGCTTCGCTACAATTTCTCCAAAAATGAAAACACCCGGATTGTGGCTGCATTTGATATCAATAAAGACATGGTGGGAGAGCAGATTGGAAATGTGCCGGTGTATCATACCGATGATCTGGCGGAGAAGCTTGAAGAGCATAACGTTTCCGTAGCAATGCTCACCGTGCCGTCCGCCGCCGCCCAAACAACCGGGGAAAAACTGGTGGAGGCAGGCATCAGCGGCATTCTAAACTTTACCCCGGCGCGCCTATCCGTCCCTGCGTCTGTGCGCGTGCATCATATTGATCTTGCCATCGAGCTGCAGACGCTCGTGTACTTTCTGAAAAATTATCCGCTGGACAACGAATAGGCTGTCAGCAGGATACTTCATTTATACTGACCCATAAAAAAGGGACCGGCCAACATTCAGGCGGTCCCTTTTGCTATTTCTTCTTTTTCTGCTCCGACATGAGGCGCAGATAATTGAATCCCATTACGAGGTCGTAGGCGGCAAAGGCGGCGAGCAGAATGCTCCAGAACGACCAGGAGGACTCGCTGACGGAAAAGTACGTAAACATCAGCAGTACTCCGCCCAGCACAAAGTAAAAAAGGGCAGCGGTAGAAGCTTTCATATTACATCAACCCCTGAACAAGCAGAATAAGTGCACTCTCGGCTTCACGCATAATGCGTTCGATTTCGTCCTGGAACAATACCTGAATACCGACCACAAATGCGTTCATGATGGAGTGGACGATAATCGGCACGATAATCCGGCCGGTTTTGACATACAAATAAGCGAACACAAAGCCGATCATGGTGTAGACGAGCAGGTGGGTGAAATCCAAATGCACAGCAGCAAATATCAGGGAGCTGATAATAGCGGCAATAAAAAAGTTCGTTCGTTTGTACAGCGAGCCGAATATAGCTTTACGGAACACCAGCTCTTCGAGAATAGGTCCGATCACGGCTACAATAATAACAAAGGCCGGCATGCTGTTAACAAGCTCAATGATCTGCGCCGTATTTTCAGAGGCCGTATCGATGCCGAGCAGGTTCTGTTCAATCAAACCGGCAACGATCTGACCGGCGTAGGCGAGAGCGAACCCGATAAAAATCCAGGCGACGGAATTCGGCCACGGCATTTTTGGCTTATTAAACGCAAGGCGCTGGCCTCTTTCAGGAATCAGTAGAATTAAAATAACAATCAAAGCGACGATAAAGCTCGCAAAAATCCAGAAGTACGAAGCCTGCTGCGCGGAATCAAAGCTGCCTACAGCCAAAAGGGCCGGGACGGCAACGATGCCCGAAAGCTGCATAAGTACATAAATAATAACAATGCTCCAGTAACGTGCGGCCATGGAAGGGGATCACTCCTAATCTCTCTCGGTTAAATCCAATTTCGAACGCTCTAATTGTATCACAGGTACCTGCAGGAAGAATAAAGAGAGCGCTTGCGAATTTATGACAATTTTGAAATATAAGGTTAATAAAACGATTAGCAGGGAATGTGAATTCAGGTGCCATCAAGCGCTGGAGTGGGAAAAGGAAGAAAAATTTTCGCTTCCCTCTTGCAAACAAAGCCCAGGTTGATTAATATAATAATTGGGTTTAGCACTCGAATGGAAAGAGTGCTAACAACAAATGTTGTTACTGTCGTTCCCGTTACATATAACGGACGATGAAAATATTCTAAGGAGGTTGTTTTCCTTGTTAAAGCCTTTAGGTGATCGACTCGTACTCGAACAGGTAGAATCAGAAGAAAAAACCGCTGGTGGTATTGTGCTGCCGGACTCCGCTCAGGAGAAGCCACAGGAAGGACGCGTGGTTTCTGTAGGTGCCGGTGCTGTAAAAGACAACGGTGAACGCGTAGCGCCGGAAGTAAACGAAGGCGACATCGTCGTTTATTCGAAGTTTGCAGGCACAGAAGTGAAATACGACGGCAAAGATTATTTAATCGTTCGCGAAAGCGACATCCTCGCTGTAGTTCAGTAATCAGCTTCATTTCGAAATCATTATTACATTAGGAGGATTTCATCATGGCTAAAGATATTAAGTTTAGTGAAAACGGCCGCCGCGCGATGCTCCGCGGTGTCGACGAACTCGCAAACGCTGTAAAAGTAACACTTGGACCGAAAGGCCGCAACGTTGTTCTGGAAAAAAAGTTCGGTTCCCCACTTATCACCAATGACGGTGTAACCATCGCCAAAGAAATCGAACTCGAAGACAACTTCGAAAATATGGGCGCGCAGCTCGTATCCGAGGTTGCAAGCAAAACGAACGACATTGCCGGTGACGGTACAACAACAGCAACCGTTCTTGCCCAGGCGATGATTCAGGAAGGCCTGAAAAACGTTACCTCCGGTGCGAATCCAATGGGTATCCGCCGCGGAATGGAGAACGCGACCAAAGTAGCGGTCGAAGAACTCCGTAACGTCAGCAAGCCGATTGAAGGCAAAGAATCCATCACGCAGGTTGGTGCGATTTCTGCAGGGTCTGAAGAAATCGGCCAGATCATTGCAGAAGCAATGGAGCGCGTGGGCAACGACGGCGTTATCACGGTCGAAGAGTCCCGCGGCCTTGATACAGAGCTTGAAGTTGTGGAAGGTATGCAGTTCGATCGTGGTTATGCGTCTCCGTACATGGTTTCCGACAACGAATCCATGACTGCAGAGCTCGATAACCCGTATATTTTAATCACGGACAAAAAGCTCACAAGTATTCAGGAAGTACTTCCGCTGCTTGAGCAGGTTGTACAGCAGAACCGTCCAATCCTTATCATCGCAGAAGATGTGGAAGGCGAAGCGCTTGCGACTCTCGTTGTTAACAAACTGCGCGGAACATTCAACGCAGTAGCAGTAAAAGCTCCAGGCTTTGGTGACCGTCGTAAAGCAATGCTTGAAGACATCGCCACACTTACCGGTGGTACGGTTATTACAGAAGATGTAGGCCTTGACCTGAAAACTGCAACGATCGACCAGCTCGGTCACGCCAACAAAATCACGATCGATAAAGACAACACAACAATTGTTGAAGGAAGCGGCGATCCGCAGACCATCGGTGCACGTGTAACGCAGCTGCGTACGCAGATGGAAGAAACCACTTCTGAATTCGACCGTGAAAAACTTCAGGAGCGTCTCGCGAAGCTTGCAGGCGGCGTAGCCGTTGTTAAGGTCGGCGCAGCTTCTGAAACGGAAATGAAAGAGCGCAAGCTCCGCATCGAAGACGCCCTCAGCTCTACACGCGCAGCAGTAGAAGAAGGCATTGTCTCCGGCGGCGGTACCGCGCTGATGAACGTCTACAAAAAAGTAGAAGAAGAAATGAACAACACAACAGGCGACGAAGCAACCGGCGTGAAAATCGTTCTCCGTGCCCTCGAAGAACCACTCCGTCAGATTGCGCATAACGCAGGCCTTGAAGGCTCCGTTATCGTTGAGCGCCTGAAAACAGAAGCAGTCGGACACGGTTATAACGCAGCGACCGGCGAATGGGTAAACATGATTGACGCAGGTATTGTCGATCCTACAAAAGTTACCCGCTCCGCGCTGCAAAACGCATCGTCCGTATCCTCCATGTTCCTGACAACCGAAGCAGTTATCGCCGACATTCCAGAAGAAAATGGCGGCGGTTCCGGCGGCGGCATGCCAGACATGGGTGGCATGGGCGGAATGGGCGGCATGATGTAGGCCAACAGGATGTTGGTCACCCGGACGCTGCGACAGGACGTCGCGGTTTTCGTCCGGGTTCCGCTCAATCCCATGCTATAACCCAGCTTTAATGAAAATGAGCAGAATGCTAACATTTTGCTAACATTTGAATAGGATTTACTTTAAGCTTCTCATGAGTTCACTAAACTTATGGGAAGCTTTTTCTTATGGTTTATTTTCATGTAAGCAAGAAGATTTGTACCTGTTAGACAATCAACCCAATCACTAAAAAAGTAAACACGAAACTCGAAAAATCCGTTTAGCATAAAGTTCTTAAAAATCTTTTCCTTCCTTCTTCTGAATGCAGTCAAAATCATCTAAAAACTCTCTCCCAGTAGATTTCCGTCTTTACTTTAATATGGTAAAATTTAGCCGATATATGTGAAAAAGGGGGATTTTAATGAGGTATACAGAGAAGAAAAAATGGTATAAGCGCATTCCGGGGTATCGTTCCGGAGTGAAGTGGAAGATGATTACAGCTTCTATTATTTACGCTTTAATTTTATTTGCTATATTAGTTCCAACCGAGTCTTCTACAGAAATAGCTAGTGAAAATACGGAGGAAGATGCTGCTGAATTAGAAGCGGAAGATGCTCCAGCAGCTAAGGATGAACAAGAAGCTGACAAGCAAAAAAATAACGAAGAAAAAGAAGAAAAGAAAGCGAAGGAAGAGGAAGAGCGCCAGGCTGAAGAAGAAGCCGAGCAGGAGGCCAGGGAAGAGGAAGAAAGCCAGGCTGAAGAAGAGGCCGAACAGGAAGCAAAAGAAGAGGAAGAACGCCAGGCTGAAGAAGAGGCCGAACAGGAAGCAAAAGAAGAGGAAGAGCGCCAGGCTGAAGAAGAAGCCGAGCAGGAGGCCAGGGAAGAGGAAGAGCGTCAGAATGAAGAAGAATCCAGCGGATCTGTTTCTCAGGAGCAGGCAGTGAGTCAGGCTCAGAGTTATCTGGAATATACGGCCTTTTCTAAATCAGGACTCATCGAGCAATTGGAGTATGAAGGCTTTAGTACAGAGGATGCAACATATGCTGTAGAAAATATCTCAGTTGATTGGGAGGAGCAGGCGGTCGCTCAGGCCGAAGACTATCTGGAGTACACGGCATTCTCTGAATCGGGATTGATCGAGCAATTGGAGTATGATGGTTTTAGCCCCACTGAGGCCGCTCATGGTGTAGAAAACATTACTGTGGATTGGCAGGAGCAGGCAGTTAGCAGTGCGGAGAATTATCTTGAGTACAGTTCTTTTTCAAGACAGGGCTTGATCGACCAATTGACTTATGAGGGGTTCAGCACAGAGCACGCCACCTATGCTGCCGGCCAAGTCGGTTTGTAATAGACATATTGAGTTTAGGGAGCAGCAAAAGCTGCTCCCTTTATCTACCAGTATTTATTAATTATACCTCTCTCTTAACGTGAACTTTCCACTTTCAAGGATAAATTAAATTGATGCTCTTCCTCCCACTCAATATCAATAGATCAAGAGTTTGTTAATTTTTCAATTAGGTTTATACGCCACATTCCAGTTTAATATAAACAACTTCTCCTTTAACCATCCGTTACCTGGGTGGAGATCCACCAGGTGTTTCCCGCTAAGGTTCAGGCATTGTCGACTATTAAATAAGGAGAGACTGAGGAATAGCCTTCCTGTTTCCGATTTATACGTCACCATACCCTTCACGCAGTTTTCGAAAGGCATTAAAATCACCCGGTAGGTAATGTAATTATATCAGTATCGGTGTGTGTAATTCAGTCCGTACTATTCATTGCATTGATCATGTGGGGGTAGTCGTAGATGGTCTTTCTTCCGCCAAAGCCTTTTCCTTGATATTGAACTTGAAGTGCTGATGGAGAATTGACCGAGAAAATAAACTAAACACGGAGAAGCCGTAAACAAAATGATGGGAAGGGAGACGATTATATTAAGTTGCTACTATTAAGTATAGCTGTAGTAAGCACTCTTGCCATACTTGGAAATGCTTTTGTAGGTGATGCTTTAACTATTTGGTATGCTCAGCTGAACAAGCCCTGGTATTTGGTTCCTTTATGGTTTTTTATAGTTGTCGGTGTTCTTTACTATATTATGGGCACCGTCATTTTATACCGGCAAATGAATAAATTTGATGAGTCACATTTGCGAAAAACGGCTTTGATTCTTACATTGATAATGCTGACAGGAAACGAAATATGGAATTATTTATTTTTTGGTCTGCAAAGCACTTTTTTAGGTTTTATTGCTTTAATCCCTTTTATTCTGGTTGGTAGTTTATTAGCATATATTCTTAAAAAAATTGATGTTTTCTCTTTTAAGATCCTTTTACCTTATATTTTATGGTTAATATATGATTTAATATAGGCATTCGATTTATATATGCAAAATCCGTAACGTGAATTTTTGTATTTGGGAGGAAACGATATGAAAAATGTACGATGGGGCATCATAGGATGCGGCAACGTGACAGAGGTTAAAAGCGGACCTGCCTTTCAGCTGGCTGAAAACAGCTCCCTGCAGGCGGTGATGAGGAGAAATGGAGAAAAGGCGAGAGACTATGCAGAACGTCACGGGGTCCCCAACTGGTATGATAATGCGGAGGAACTAATCCATGATGACGAAGTGGATGCCGTTTATATAGCGACGCCGCCTTTGTCACATAAGGAATATACAATAATGGCCGCTAAAGCGGAAAAGCCTGTGTATGTGGAAAAGCCGATGGCAAACAGCACAGACGAATGTGGAGAAATGATAAAAGCCTGCGAAAATAACGGTGTTCCATTATTTGTTGCCTACTATAGAAGATCACTTCCGCGTTTTAGAAAAGTAAAAGAACTGCTGGATGCTGAAAGCATTGGAGATGTTCGGTTTGCTTCTATCCAGCAGAACCAAAAAATCGTCCAAAAAGACGAAAACGGAGAATGGCCGTGGAGAGTAATCCCTGAAAAGAGCGGCGCAGGACTTTTCTATGATGTCGGATCCCATACGCTGGATCTTTTTGATTATCTGCTCGGGCCTTTGAGTGATGTAAAGGGTTCTGCGGTGAACCTGGCTGATTCCTACCCGGCGGAAGATACGGTAAGCGGCACATGGAAATTTGAGAGCGGTGCTGTTGGGATAGGCGTATGGAATTTCTCCTCATATAAAAATGAAGATGACAACCGTATCGTCGGAACAAAAGGAGAAATACGCTTCTCTACATTTGACGATAAGCCGGTCATCCTTCTAAACGAAGCCGGGGAAGAGACTTTTCATATCGAGCACCCTGCACATATTCAGTATTATCACATTCAGTCTATGGTGGATGAACTGCTTGGAAAAGGTGTCTGTCCAAGTACCGGCAAAACAGCATTTCGCACGAATCAGGTAATGGAAGAGCTGGTTAAAGAATATTATTAAAAGCACACTGGACGTTAAGCATTATTCGTTGACGTTCAGTGATTTTTATATTAGCATATGCTTATATAATAAAACGATGGTAGGTGAACGTATGGAAAAGATTAAACCGGAAATCAAGGACACTGCTTCTGTGCTGAAGCTGTTGGGAGACAACACACGTCTTTCCATTGTCAGCCTTGTACAGAACCACGAATGCTGCGTATGCGAGTTCGTGGAGCTTCTGGATATGTCCCAGTCATCGGTTAGCCAGCATCTCAGAAAGCTCCGGGACGCTGGCCTCGTCAAAGAACAGCGGAAGGGGCACTGGATTTTTTATTCATTTAACCGGGAGCATCCTTCCGCGGGCATGGTGGAGGATATTCTCCACCATGTGCCCGACCAGAACGAAAAGCTGCAGCAGCTGGAACGGGACGGACTGCGCATCAACTGTGACTGAGCGCCGCTGCACGAACCAATAATTTATGAAATGAGGGTTCAGTAATGAGTAAAAAGAAAATGTATTTTTTATGTACGGGTAATTCCTGCCGCAGTCAGATGGCTGAAGGATTTGGTCATTATTACCTGGGAAATGATTGGGAGGTACGGAGCGCTGGTATTGAAGCCCACGGCCTGAATCCAAAAGCGGTAGAGGCCATGAACGAAGCAGGCATCGATATTTCCACTCAGGAATCGAACATGATTGACATGGATTATTTGAATAATGCAGATATGGTCGTTACGCTTTGCGGCGATGCCAATGATAAATGCCCAATGACCCCGCCGCACGTAACACGGGAGCACTGGGGCTTTGATGACCCGGCAAAAGCAGAAGGCACCGAGGAAGAACGCTGGGCGGTTTTTCAGCGCGTACGTGATGAAATTAAAGAACGCATCCATGCCTTCTCGCAGGCAGAAAGCGTAAAATAGAGGAGAAGATAAGCATGACGAAGGTGCGTATTTATGACCCTGCGATGTGCTGTGATACAGGCGTATGCGGCCCGGGCACAGACCCGGAGCTCGTGCGGATCGCTTCTGCGGTTGAACGTCTGCAGCAGCAGGGGCACAATATTGAACGCTATAACCTGGCCAATCAGCCTGAAGAATTTGCCGCAGCTGGGGAGATTACGGACCGGATCACTGCCGATGGGATTGAAGCCCTTCCGATTATAATGAAGGACGGAGCTGTCGTAATGACGGCGGAGTATCCGGACGTGGAGCAGCTTGCAGATTGGTTTGAGGCAAAGGCCGAAGAGCTTCAGCCGGAAAGAAGCGTTCCAACGGTGGAGCTGTCGTTTAACACCCGCTATTCTAAATAAAAAGGGGCTTGCCTGATGAATACGAAACGCTTTCACCCGGATCATCACACGTATACCCGTTATTTGTTTTTTACTGGTAAAGGCGGCGTTGGAAAAACATCCTCTGCTTCAGCGCTTGCAGCTTACCTTGCCGGAAAAGGCAAACAGGTGCTGCTTGTTAGCACGGATCCGGCCTCGAACCTGGATGACGTGCTTGAAATGCCGCTGAATAACCGGGCTTCCGCTGTGACAGACGTAGCGGGACTGTATGCAAGCAATATCGACCCCGGAGAAGCGGCCGCAACGTACAAAGAAGCCGTGGTTGGTCCTTACCGGAACCTTTTACCGGAAACAGCCGTAGCGCAGATGGAAGAACAGCTTTCGGGAGCGTGTACTGTTGAAATCGCTGCCTTTAATGAATTTGCAGAGCTGTTAACGGCGCCGCATGAAAACTATGACCACATTATTTTTGATACAGCCCCTACCGGTCATACGCTTCGACTGCTGCAGCTGCCATCGGCCTGGGATGACTTTTTACAGACGAGTACGCACGGTGCTTCCTGCCTTGGCCCGTTATCCGGCCTGGCAGATAAAAAAACAATGTATGAACAGGCGGTCACACAGCTCGCAGATGCTGCCCAGACAACAGTATACATTGTCGCGCGTCCGGATACTTCCTCTTTAGAGGAAGCGGCCCGGACAGCGGAAGAGCTGGGGAGCATGGGAATGCATGAGCAGGTATTTTTGATGAATGGGGTATTCAAGCCTGCAGGAACCGAAGACGCAACAGCCTCTTTGTTTGCCTCCGCCCAGCAGGAAGCATTGGAACAGGCCCCTGCTTTCTTTGAAGATAAAACGCTTTGGACGCTTGCCTACCATGCGGTAATACCTACAGGCGCTGTCCGCTTAACTCATTTGTTTGATGAACCTTCTATAGTGGAGGAATCCGGGCCGTTTCATCAACATGGCCTGGAAAAGACAGCGGAGGACATGGTGCAGGATATTGAAGATCAAAAATACCGTCTCGTATTTACGATGGGAAAAGGCGGCGTCGGGAAAACGACGATGGCAGCTGAGGTAGCTGCGAAGCTTGCTGCACGAGGCCACGCTGTTCATTTAACGACAACCGATCCGGCGGATCATCTGGCCGGCGTTATTGATCTGGATGATCTTTCTCCATTATTAACAGTCAGCCACGTGCATCCGGAAGAAGCACTGTCGGATTATCAGAAAACCACAAAAGCTGAAGCCATTGCTGCCGGTGTTTCTGAATCTGATCTGGCCTACATTGAAGAGGATCTTTCCTCGCCTTGTACAGAAGAAATAGCGGTATTTCAGGCTTTTTCAGAAGTGGCTGCCCGGGCAGAAAACGAGATTGTGGTTATAGACACAGCACCGACCGGCCATACGCTTCTGCTTCTGGAACACGCGGAACAGTATACTAAAGAAATTGAACGAAGCAGCGGGCATACGCCCGAGGCGATGAAGCAGCTGCTGCCGAGACTGAAAAATCCGGAGGAAACGGCCTTTCTGCTGCTTACTCTTCCGGAAACAACACCGGTCTTTGAAGCTGAGCGCCTGCAGCAGGATCTTGGCCGTACTGGCATTTATCCGAAATGGTGGGTCATCAACCAAAGCTTTGCAGCTTCGCAAACGAATGACCCTCTTCTACGGGAAAAAGCAAAGAGAGAGCTATTTTGGATTGATTACGTGAAGAAAAATCTGGCAGATAAAATAGTTACGCTTCCCTGGGATGCGAGTGCAGGGAAAAAAGCCCAAACGATATCTTAATGCGAAGGGGAAAATAAATATGGAGATTACAAACGAAGCAAAAACGGTACTGCAGACTCTGATGGCAGAAAATAAAGTCGATCATGTACGGGTAGCCTATGAAGGAATGGGATGCTGTTCCCCGCAGATCGGCCTTGGTTTGAGCGAGCCGGAAGAAAAGGATCAGGTGGAAAACATTAATGACATCCAGGTTGCGGTAGATGAACGCGTTCTGGAATTGGTGCAGGCAGTAAAGCTTGATGTCCAGGACAATGAAGAAGGCAAACAGCAGTTTGTCATGACCGGATTGCCGGAAAACAATTGCTAAACAAGCTATAAGGGATTCAGGAAAGGAGTCGTTTTATGACGGAAGAACGGATTTATGATGTGATTATCGCGGGGGCCGGCCCGGCCGGCATGACCGCGGCGGTGTACG
>NZ_JBQLIB010000023.1:0-22767 GCF_056034365.1 Marinococcus sp. LNHM5E3-2.1 | reverse complement strand
GTTTTTTCATTTTTCCGGCAGGGTTTCAAATTTATGTTCCCCTCTTGCTATAATAAAAATTAATTGTTACTATTCCGATATCGGATTTCGATATCGGAATCCGAAAGGATGATCGATCATGGAAGATAAAACGCTTCGCAAGCTTTTTTTAGGCTTCATTCACATTCATATTCTGCACCATGCCTCCGAGCATCCCGTATACGGGCAATGGATGCTTGAGGAACTGCAGGAACACGGCTATTCAATGAGTCCGGGCACTCTTTACCCTATTCTGCATGCTATGGAAAATGACGGCCTTTTACACAAAGAAAATAAAAACGTGAACGGAAAAATCCGTAAATATTATACCACCACAGATAAAGGAGCCGGCATTTTGCAGGAAGCCCGTGCAAAAGCTTATGAATTGTTTAAAGAAATCAAGTAAAGACAGGAGAGAACGCCATGGGAAAAACATTGGGCCAAAAATGGCTGGAAATATTTTTGATTTCCACCCGGCTGGGGCTGACCTCTTTCGGCGGTCCTATCGCCCATTTAGGCTATTTTCATGAAGAATACGTACGGCGCAGAAAGTGGCTCGACGAGCAGAGCTATGCGGACCTGGTTGCCTTATGTCAGTTTCTCCCCGGCCCCGCCAGCAGTCAGGTCGGCATAGGAATAGGCATTGTGCGCGGCGGTCTCATTGGAGGGTTTATTTCCTTTCTGGGGTTCACACTTCCTTCCGTTATTGCTTTAGTGATCTTCGCCCTCGCACTTGAGGGCCTCGACGTCAGCGATGCCGGCTGGCTCCAGGGACTAAAAATTGTCGCTGTGGCAGTTGTTGCCCATGCGATATGGGGCATGGCCCAGAAGCTCACGCCTGATCTTCAGCGGCGCACCATCGCCCTGCTCGCCATGAGCGGTACCCTTTTATGGCAGACCTCACTTGCACAGGTACTCGTCATACTGGCAGCAGGCGGAGCCGGCTGGGTGCTGTACCGCTCGGTCCAGGAGGCAGATAATACGGAGGTCATCGAAACCGTTTCGCGCAAAACAGGTGCTTTCTGCCTGACACTCTTTTTTGTTCTGCTCGCTCTACTTCCGCTTGTGCGGGAATGGACCGGCTCCACCTTCGTAGCTATGTTTGACAGCTTCTACCGGGCCGGGGCACTTGTATTCGGCGGCGGCCACGTTGTGCTTCCTCTGCTGGAAAGGGAGTTTGTTCCGACTGGATGGATGAGTGAAGAGACGTTTCTTGCAGGCTACGGAGCAGCCCAGGCCGTACCGGGACCTTTATTCACCTTTGCTTCCTACCTGGGCACGGTCCTGTCCGGCTGGCAGGGAGCACTGGTCGCTTCTGCAGGCATTTTTTTACCGGCTTTCCTTTTAATTATCGGAGCGCTGCCGTTTTGGTCGATGCTTCGTAAAAACACTCATATGAAAGGCGTGTTGACCGGTGTAAATGCTGCTGTTGTAGGTATCCTTTTGGCTGCCTTTTATAATCCAATCTGGACCTCATCCATTACGTCCTCCCTTGATTTTATACTAGCTGCTTTTCTATTCACGATGCTTGCTTTCTGGAAGCTTCCGCCGTGGGTAATCGTTGTCAGCGGTGCAGCCGCAGGCGCTGTTCTGTTATAGAACAGCGCCTTTTTTACTGCCCTATGCCGCCTCTTCTCCTCTGGAGGCTGTACGAAACCGCCAGGAAATGGGATACTGGTACCAGAAAAATTGAAATCATCAGAGGAACCAGAAAGGAAGGATGTGGATGGCCAATCAGTTCGCCGGAACGCTGCGCAGTGCGTGGATGCTTGTTCGTGCCATTGCCGTTATATCCTCAAGCATCGCTACGATTATCTCTACCATGCTGCCGCTTTTTTTATATTCGTCTTTCCCTGCTTCTTATTTAACAGCCATTTTTATTCTCCTGGCCATTGGCGCTTTTCTTATTCATGGTCTTCTCACTCATGCTTTTAATGATTATGCTGACTATCTTTCAGGCACGGATGAACACAGCCCTGCTATTCTTTCCGGCGGGAGCCGCGTTCTACAGACCAACGCCATGTCGCTAAAATCATTATGGCTGGTGGGAAAATGGCTCGCTATCGCACTGATTGTGGCCGCCGTGCTTTGTTTTATCTTTGGCTACTTTAAAGTAGGCGTGCTTCTTCTTATAGGCATCTGGGCTGCGGCTTCTTATTCCCTTCCGCCGCTCAGCCTCAGCTACAAGCCATTTCTCGGAGAATGGCTGAGCCTGTTTCCGTCCATATTTTCACTCGGTCTCGGAGGAGCATGGCTGGCGCTTGGAAACATTCCGGAATGGGCCTGGCAGAACGCCTTTATCAATGCTATGATCTGTCTGGCCTGGGTGATGGTCCACCACATCCCGGACCGGGAAGCGGATATGCAGGCCTCTCCCGAAAAGCGCACTACTGTAGTCTGGTTCACCCGTAAATTTGGTTCATCCTACGCTCATATGCCTGCTGTATGTTATTTAGTGATTTCGGGGCTTACTATTTTTTGGCTCGGCAGTGACCGCCTGTGGGCGGCAGCAGGGCTGGCCGTACTTATGGCTGTATCTTTTATTCTTGTCAGCCGAATGGATAACTCCAACCCCGAGCACGTATCAGCTGTAGAGAAAAGCCTTTTGCTGGTTGCCATGCTAAGTGCCGTATGGCTCGGCATTTTTATTTAAACCGGTGGTGCAGCGATGCAGGAAAGAGAATTTATTGTTTTCTCTTTTCGCTTGTCTGCTATAATAAAGCATCACCTTTGAAAGGAAGGACATGTTATGGACGGCACAAAGCGTAAAGATGTTACCCCGGGAGCAGAAGTCGATATCGTATTGAAAAAAGATCAGCGGAGCGGCGCACTGACCCGGGGGATTGTTAAGGATTTGCTGACCAATTCCCCGAGCCATCCGCACGGCATTAAAGTCCGGCTCGAAGACGGCCAGGTAGGACGCGTCAAACATATTCATTAACTTCACAGCATCCTTAAGCTCCTCTCTTTGCTCAAAGAGACGGGGCTTTTTCATTTGAAAATATGTGTGAAATTCAAGCTTTATATTATATTAATATATTGAATACAGGAGGTGTATGATGAACATTTCGCAAAAAAACAGGCAGGCAGAGCGTTTGATTCTACGCCCCCTGCAGCCAAATGATTTTGATAACTACCAGCATGCCCTCTCGGAAAGAAAAGCCTCCCAGCATGTATACGACCCCGGTCGTCCAAAAATCAACCGCTTTACCAAAACACAGTTTACGGACATGATTCGAAAGCGAAAAGAAATGGCTGCGCAGGACTACACCTATGTGTATGATATTTTTCATAAAGACGGAAGGCATCTGGGACATGCTGATATTACTACGTTAATACGGGAAGAGTTTCAATGGGGAATGCTCGGCTATATGATTCATAACCAGTACTGGAATCAAGGGTTTGGCAAAGAAGCCGTCCAGGAGGTTCTACGCGCTTCGTTTGATGATCTGCATTTTCATCGAATAGAAGCTCACATAAATGTCGATAATCACCCATCCATCTCTCTTGCAGAAAAAGCCGGAATGGAATACGAATGTCTGCGCCGGAAGTTCATTTACGAAAATGACGCATGGACAGATAACCTGGTCTATTATAAAAATGCTTAATACCATGTTTCACGTGAAACATTTTATTTTGATTTCTCTATTTTTAACATAATAAATGCGGACCCTGAATAAGATTAGAGGGTCCGCATTTATTATATTAGAATTATTTTATGGCTTCAGGATCACTTTAATATTACCATCTTCTTTTTCGTCAAAGATGCGGTAGCCTTCGGCTGCATCCTCCAATGGAATTGGGTGTGTGATAATGTCAGTTGGATCAAACAGTTTGTTTTCAATCATACGGTAGAGACTTGGCATCATATGAATAACCGGTGCCTGGCCCATGGTAAGCGCAACGTTTCTCGTGAAGAAGTCACCAATTGGGAAACTGTTGGCTTCTGTGCCGTAAACGCCTGTCAGCTGCACGACTCCATTTTTCTTCACAGACTGGGAAGCTGTCACAATCGGGCTGATAGTGCCAAACTGGTTGTCGCTTTCGGAACCGAACGTTGTATCCGGTGGCACCGTACCGTCCATACCTACACAGTCAACGACTACATCTGCGCCGCCCTTTGTGTTTTCATGAAGCAGTTTGCCTATTTCTTTTGTTTCACTGAAATTATACGTCTCCACATTGTTGGTTCTTCTTGCATGCTCGAGACGGTGTGGCACCTGATCGACGGCTATGACTCGGGAAGCCCCTTTCATCCATGCAAACTTCTGGGCCATTAACCCGATAGGCCCGCAGCCTAAAATAATGATTGTATCCCCATAAGTCGCTCCACTGTTTTCAATGCTCCAGAATGCAGTCGGCACGACGTCTGAAAGGAACAATACGCTTTCATCCTTCAGCTCGCTGTCCTCCGGTACTTTAAAGGAGGTAAAGTCAGCATATGGCACGCGCAGATACTCCGCCTGGCCGCCCGGGAAGTTCCCGAAATCCTCAGAGAAGCCGAACAGTCCACCCATTTCGGCGTGAGGATTGGAGTTGTCACACTGGCTTTCCATTTGATGGGTACAGTAATAGCATTCCCCGCATCCAATGTTAAATGGAATAACAACCCGGTCCCCTTTTTTCAGCGTTTTTACATCAGGGCCGACTTCTTCTACGATTCCCATCGGCTCATGGCCGACAACATAGTCCTCCGGTGTCGGAATACCACCTTTATATAAATGCAAGTCCGATCCACAAATACCACTGGCTGTAATGCGTACAATCATGTCATCGCTGCGTTCAATTTTCGGGTCTGCAACTTCTTTGACTTCCATGTGTTCTTTGCCTTGAATCGTTACTGCTTTCATTATTTTAAGACCAGCCTTTCTGTATTTTAATTCGTGTCTGGAGTTACTGGTTTTAAATACTCTTTCCGATTATACTGATTTGTAAACACCTGGTTACTCGTAGCCTAAATAACGAAGCGCAGGCTGAACCGCTTCTATCAGCGCAGTTCTTTTGTCTTCCGGGAGGTCCGGCCACGTATCCGGCTTGTGGTTGATGTGACCGGCGCTTTTGTTTATCCATTGTTCGTTCGTTTCTTTTGACGCAGACGGCGGGTTTATAAAAGCAATCAGACGCCCGAGCTCTTTTTCCGGTGTTTTCAGCAGGTCTTCATACCGAAGCCAGTGCTGCTGATCCTCCGGCAGACCCCCGATCACACAGCCTGCGTGCAGCAGTGACCTCGAAATCCAGGACCCAAGCTCCCTGTACGGCATGTCCATTTGGTGCAGTTGTTCAAGCTCAAAATAATCGGGGTGCAGCCACCGGTAGGAACCAAGCTTTTCGGCCTCTGTCGACGGATCCGAGGGGTCAGCCCCTGTTTCTTCCATCGCCTTCAAAATAGCTTTTCCCATCTTCATCGTCTGGAAGCGGTTAAAAGCCACGGCAATTTCCCGCGGATCCCGGTACAAAAAAACATATTTCGCATTCGGGAACATGTCTATTAAGTGTTCGACTGCGTCTGTAGAAAATCCGGAACGCTCCACACACGTGTCTCCATCAAATCGCTGCTGCAACCACGCAAACAGCCGGCCGTATTGCTCCGAAAGCGGAGCTTCCGGAAACGCCGGCACGATTTCTTCAAGCTCCTGATACAGCTTATCCGGTTCATCGGTTAAGTGAGGAAGGGTGATGGATGCTATAGCAGGCAAGCCCGTTTTCTCGTTAAATAACGTATGTTCTGTTCTCTCATAAAGCACTTCTTTATTGTATAGCCCTTTCTTTTCGTACGGAGCCAGCCGTACCGGCTCTTTTTGAGAAAGCATCTCCCAGAATTCACTGCCTGTCCGCGTTTGTTTATCGAATTCCTTCCATTCTTCGCCGCTGATCCCAAAATTATAATGAACAGAAAGAATCGTTTCAGACAGGCTTACAAGTTTAGGATGAAGATGAATGCAGTTGGACACAGCCGTTGATCCGCTTCTCCCGGTAGAAATAATAAATACTGGCTCCGTCATCGAAGACACTCCTTTTTATCGTGATACGTTCACTTTTCTCTACCCTCTTTTACCGAAATTATGACGGCCGGTTTTTCCTTTGGATGATTTTGGTACAATAGCAGGAAATGGAAATAGGAGGCTGTCATATGCTTTTTCATTATCATCACTGGACCCCTTATTTAGAACAAACCGAAGCGTTTTATGCCCGGCTGGGGTTTCGCGTCTCCCAGCGTATTGGAAAATATAAAGGCAGCTATCATTCCTTTGACCCTCCACTGGATTGGGATGATTTCCGCAATAGACCAATCACATTCCGTATTATTGAAATGCGCAGAGGCTCCGTTAATATTACGTTCGGCCAGGGAAAGCGGATCATGTTTGACCATATCGGCTACCTTACAAATGAACATCGGCTCGGGATTATTTGCCAGCAGGCTGAGACGGCCGGACTGCATATCCAACGAGGAGAAAAAAGAACGTTTATTTCCACCAGTCATTCATTCCGGGTGGAGCTTCAGACACATCAGGAGGCGGTTGACGAGATTGACAGTTCCTTCCGGCTCCAGAGCATCAACATTGAAACTACTGCGGAAGGCCTTGACCATGAAATAAACCAGCTGCTTCACCCTCATTCTTCCGGCGTACAATCTCTTATCACTCGCCGTCATGCTCTTCATTCAGCCTGGATGTCACATCCTGCTTTTGAAGATACTGTCGATCCAAATGGAGTGAAGCTTATTTCTGCAGGGACCAACCAGCACTCCCAGGTTTGATCAGAGTCAGAAAAGGAAATAGCCTGCTTAAATACATCCTAAAGGAGCTTTTTTTATGTCCAGGGAACAGCAAAAACAAGATGCAGCAGCAAAGGCTGTCGAGTATATTCCAGATAATTCTATTATCGGGCTGGGCTCCGGCTCCACGATGTACTGGGTCATGCAGAAGCTTGGAGAACTTGTTCAGCAGGGAATGCACGTCCAGGGCATCCCCTCCTCCCCTGCTACCGAGCAGTGGGCAAACGAATTTCACGTGCCGCTCGTATACTTTTCCACTGAAATGACGAAAGCAGATGTGGCCATTGACGGCGCAGACGAGGTGGATCCTGACTTTCATATGATCAAGGGAGGCGGCGGCTCCCTATTCAGAGAAAAAATTATTGCCGACGCAGCAGATAAGCTGATTATTGCTGTGGATCAAAGCAAAATTGTTCAACAGCTCGGATCCTTTCCACTGCCGGTCGAAATCACGCCCTTTGGGTGGCAGAAAACAGCACGAGATATTCAATTGCTGGGCTGTGACCCCGTCCTTCGCCGCGATAGCGGCCATCCATTCGAAACAGATAACGGCAACTACGTGCTCGATTGTGATTTCCAGTTGATCGAGCGGCCGGATGAGCTGCATCACCAGCTGATTCAGCTCGTCGGCGTCGTGGAAACAGGTTTATTTGCCGACATGGCAGATGTCATCATTGCAGGTACAGACAGCGGAGCTGAAACGTTCGAAAAAAATAAACGGTGAAATAAACCCTTGTAATTCCATTAAAAAACCCGGAGGCAGAAAGCCCTCCGGGTTTTTCCTAATTTCGCAGCAGTTGAGCGTTTATAGCCACTACTACCGTGCTGATACTCATCAGCAGCGCTCCGACAGCCGGACTCAGCAGAATTCCGACAGGCGCCAGCACACCGGCTGCAAGTGGTATAGCAGCGATGTTATAGCCGGCAGCCCACCAGAGGTTCTGAACCATTTTCCGGTACGTTTTCCGGGACAGATCAATAATGGAAAGCACATCGAGCGGATTGCTCTGCACGAGTACAATGTCGGCGGTTTCCATAGCAACATCTGTACCGCTGCCAATCGCAATACCAACATCCGCTGTCGCAAGCGCCGGCGCATCATTGATGCCGTCGCCCGTCATCGCAACCTTCCGCCCGGACTGCTGGACTTTCTTCACCTGCTCTGCTTTATGGTCCGGCAGCACCTCCGCATACACTTCTTCAATGCCAAGCTGGGCAGCTACCCAATCCGCCACGCGCTGATTGTCTCCCGTGAGCATGATTGGTTTAATTCCTTGTTCCTTTAAGCGTTCCACAGCTTCTTTGGCGGATTCTCTCACCATATCAGCAAGTGCCACCATTCCAATCAGATCTCCATCAACAAGGACAAATACTACCGTTTTTCCTTCTTCTGCCTTTTCCTCGAAGGTTTTCTCATCATACGTCAGCTGCTGGTCTTTCATGTAGCCGGGGCTGACAATTTTCACCGCTGACCCGTTCACAGTTCCTTCAAGCCCCTGGCCGGTCATTGTTTGAAAGTCTTTCACCTCATGCAGCTTGATATTGCGCGCTTTAGCTTCATTAACGATGCCTTCTGCGAGCGGATGCTCCGATTCCTGTTCGACCGAGCCGGCAAATTCGAGTACCTGCTCTTCAGAATAACTGCCGCTTGGGACAACGTTGGTTACGCCGAAGCTTCCCTGGGTCAGGGTCCCCGTTTTATCAAAAATGACTGCATCAAGCTTCCGGGAGCTTTCAAACGGCGGCCGGTTCCGGATTAACAGTCCCTGTTTTGCGGATAATGCCGTAGAGACAGAAACAACGAGAGGAGCTGCGAGTCCGAGAGCGTGCGGACAGCTGATGACCATTACAGTAACGGCCCGTTCTACTGCACTGTCTGTCGAGCCGCTTACCAGCCACCAGATAATAAACGTCACGATGCCCGACCCAAGCGCAGCATAAAACAGCCATTTAGCCGCCCGGTTTGCCAGGTCCTGAGCCCGCGACTTGGATTCCTGGGCTTCCTGGACAAGCGTAACCACCTGCGAAAGATACGTCTGATCGCCGGTTTTTGTTACTTCAATTGTTAAGCTTCCGTCCTGGTTGACTGCTCCTCCAATCGCCTCATCCTGCTCGTTCTTTTCCACCGGAAGCGATTCCCCGGTCAGCATGGATTCATCCACCGAGGACCGTCCTTTTATAATCGTTCCGTCCACCGGCACTTTTTCCCCCGGCTTAATGAGGAGGTGGTCTCCCTGCTGAAGATCGTCTACGCTGACTTCTTCTGTCTCCCCGTCTGCTTTCACCCGGCGGGCCTCATGAGGCATGAGCTTAATCAGCTCCTGCAGGGCGTTTGATGCTCCCATAATCGAGCGCATTTCGATCCAGTGCCCGAGGAGCATAATATCAATTAACGTAGCGAGCTCCCAGAAAAACTGGGTGCCTTCCCAGCCAAACACCACCATAGTGCTGTATCCGTAAGCTACAACGACCGCAAGCCCGATCAGTGTCATCATTCCCGGACTTTTTTGCTTCAGTTCGTCTACTGCTCCGGTTAAAAACGGCCAGCCGCCGTAAAAGAATACGATCGTTGCGAGTCCGAACAGCACCCACTGATCATAAGGAAAACCCCAGTCGAGACCAAGGAATCCCTGGATCATCGGGGTCAGAAGCAAAATAGGAACGGTTAAAATAATGGATACAAAAAATCTTCTTTTAAAATCAGCAATCATAGCGCTGTGATGTTCATGATGATCATGTCCGCCGCCATGACCTTCATGTTCTTGATGCTCCTGTTCGTGATCTGCGTGTTCATGTGCCATTAGCCCGCCTCCTTTAATATGATTCCTGTAAATACCCTACCCCTGTATAAAAAATGATAAACAAAAGACTCTCCGCATAAAAAAACAAAGATGAGGGAAAAGCCTCTACAAACAATGGATTGGAGGCGAAAGTTTTTATGCAGACAGAATATAAGGGTATTACTATCGAATCTATAAAAGGCGATATTACAAAGCAGGACGGTCTCGAAGCTGTAGTCAATGCCGCCAATGCCCAGCTTTTAATCGGCGGAGGGGTTGCCGGCGCTATTCACCGGGCGGCAGGTCCGGAGCTCGAGGAAGCCTGCAAACCGCTGGCTCCTATTTCCCCCGGGGAAGCAGTGATTACGGAGGGATTTCAAATGCCAAACGATTACATTATTCACTGTCTTGGACCCGTATACGGCGTCGACAAGCCTTCTGACGAACTTCTTCGTGCCTGCTACCTTAATGCCCTGCAGCTGGCCGAAGACAAAGGCATAACAAGCATTGGGTTTCCTGCTCTTTCCACTGGGGCTTTTGGCTACCCTCTCGATCAGGCTCTTGAGGATTTTATGCCTGCCTTTTTGGATCAGCTTTCTCACGCTGCTTCTGTTCGGCATATCCGCTTTGTGCTGTTTAGTGATAAAGATGCTGCTTCTTACGAAAAATATATTCAGGAAGCTGTTTCCTCTTAACCTCACCAGGGCCCGGGGATTGCAGCAGTGGCTGCCTCCTCTGCCGGGCTTATGATTCAAGACTATTTAACTGCGCAGGCAGAGGTCCAACTTTCGATTTGAATTTGCTGCTGTTGGTTACGTTTTATTTCCTCGAGGGAATGTAGAAATATACCTTCAACTGAAAGGAGATCATCTATGAAAAAATTCTTTTCCATCGTCGGTCTCGCAGCTTTATTTGTAACAGGATCGGCTGTCCCGGCGCAGGCTTCTGAAGCCCCAACGACTGTTCAGCAGGAACAGAAGCAGGAATTCACCCCCTATGAAGCACTACAGACAGTAAGAGATCAGGAAGACACAGATGCGGAATTGAAAATTGATCAATACCCTTCGATCAGTGAAAGCGGCAAGGCTTATTACCAGGTGCAGGCACTGGACCTTTCCCTTATTGAGCAGGGCGACGATGGCCTACTCCAAACGTACCGTGTATACGAAGACGGACGCGTTCTAGCCATATAAACATCAACCCCGTGCAGGCTCTCCTGCACGGGGTTTCTCTATTTAATGGTTGGAGGCTTTTTCATTAAAAGCGGGCGGTAAAAGTAATCCCGGTCCTTCCATCCGAGTTCTGCATGCAGTAAAGCAAACGTCGTATGGAAAAACCTCTGTATGGCCTTTTCGTCAAAGCCGTTTGTAAGAGGCAGAAAGTATTCACTTGCGTTTTGATCATAATAGGCGTCTTCAGGCTCAAGCGCTGGACTGTTTAAATCCTTTTGCTGAAAAGGGTATGGCAGCACGAAAAAAGCAGGCACAGCTGTATCTTCATCGCCGGGCCAAAATCCAAATTCGATAAACTGTTCGTCAAAAGCAGCCTTTTCAATTGTCTTATCTTCCGGAAAAGGCTCCGGAATATTTTCCACGATGATCGTCGAGACGTCGAAGGTGCCCCAGAATAAACCCGGTTTGATTTTACGGCACCGCAGCGGCCCGATAAAAGCCAGCTCCTCCTGATACGCTGCCTGCATCATTTTGAATCCCTTCATGGCTGCCTCTGCATCATACCGTTTATGCGTCTGATCTTCTGAAAAAAGTACTGTTACCGGCATTTCCTGTGGTTTGGGATGGATGTTCACGTGCACCCCTGCCTGGTGAAGATACCTGAAAATCCATTCGTAATACGCTTGAATGGACGTGCCATCCTCAAGGCCCTTAGTTTCCACAGCATCTTCGACTGCCAACACAAGCCGGCTGTTCCGAATGTCGATTTCGAGCTCAAATGCCTTGTGCTCCTTAAGCAGCATGCCTGTAGAGAATCCGTTACGGGTAACTTCAAGCATCACATGCTCCCACTGCGGCTCCTGCGGTGCTGTTTCAAGCCGTATTTTTCCGAGAATCTGAGAGAGAAGCTGAAGGGTCAGTTTTGTTTCCTTCCATTCCTGAAATGGCATGATTTCCATTAAATTCTGCTCCTTTCTTCCCGAGGAAGCTGCTGTTGTTTACTGATGCTCTGCTGCTACACTGCGTTTTCATCCATATACATTACCTCCCAGAGATGCCCATCGATGTCCTGGAAGCTCCATCCGTACATAAAGCCTCCGTCCATCGGTTCGTTGGATGGACGGCCCCCTGCGTCCAGCGCCTTCTGCACAATCTCATTGACTTCTTCCTTGCTGTCTGCAGAAATGGCCAGAATGGCTTCCGCCTCCCTGCTCGTATCCACTACATTTTTGTTGGTAAAGGTTTGAAAGAATGCTTCCTGGAGCAGCATGACATACATACCGCTTCCCAGTATCATGCACGCAGCATTTTCATCCGTGAAGCGCTGATCAAATGAAAAGCCGATAGTCTGGAAAAACTCCATCGAGACCTCAAGATTTTTAACCGGAATATTTACAAATATTTGCTTTGTCTGCAGACTCATTGCCCCTGCACCTCCCTCTTTGTCATTTTCCTTCTTCGTAAGCAACCACATGCCACAGCACACCAAACTGATCCTTCAACTGCCCGTAAGCCGGACTGAAAAACGTTTCTGCCATAGGCATGATTACTTCCCCGCCGGCTTCAAGAGCGTGAAAGGTTGCTGCTGCCGAGGAAGCGTTACTCATGCTAAGTGCGATCGACACCAGGCTCCCCGGAGCTTCCAGAGCAGGGCTTTCTGGAAAGGTATCCGAGAGCATCAGCTCCATATCACCGATTTTTAAATAAGCATGCATAATGAGTTCTTCGGCTCCGGGTGGTATTTCCATGCCTTCGACCTCTGCATAAGTCTGGATTTCGATAACTTTTGTCCCCAGGGCTTTTTCATAAAAAACAGTCGCCTCCCGAGCTTTTCCGTTAAAAGTGAGGTCCGGAGTCATCCCGGTAATCATCGTACACATCCTCCTCTATTTAATGATTACCTTCACTATAGCAAGGTCGCTTCCACCCTATTTCTTCCCGATTGCGGTTTTAGCCTGGCGCTTTAGAAAATTATTCATCAATAGCGACAATGATATGAGAATGGGAGGATCATCGAGGCGCGGCGGGTATAAATAAACGTCTCTATTTTCTTCTGCAAGTGCTCCGTCTACATGACACGGCTCTTTTGAGCGTGTGCGAAGTGTGTGATGAGGGATGAGAATATCGGCAGTCTTCATTTTCCAGGCGACCGAGGTAGCCATCATGTAATATATTCCCGGCTTCACCCCACGGATACAGTATTCTTCCGACGCATCGCACAGCGTGCCGTACAATGGCAGGCCCTCCGGCATCGGCCGGGGAAAGAGTCCGATTAACACAAACCCTTCAAAAGGCGTTTCACTGTAAATACGGCCTCTGACACACGTTTTCGCCGAGGGAAAAACCGGCTCGGCCCAATGGCGGGACTTTCTTAACGAGGCCAAAGATTCTTCTGTGGCAGCAGCTGATGCACGAAAAACTCCCGGCGTCATTCCTACCCTCGACGCAAAGCTTGTGGTGAACGTTCCTACGCTCTGCTGGCCGATTTCCATACCAATGTCACGTACAGGAAGAGCTGTTTCAAGCAGCAGCTCCTTTGCCCTCTGAAGCCGCAGAGCAGATAGGTAATACAGCGGCGGCACCCCGACACTATTTTTAAACAGTCGCGAAAAATGATACGGACTATAGGCAGCCTGCGCGGCCAGCCCGGCAAGATCCATTGGTTCTTGAAGATGTTCATGCATGTACGTAATGGCGTCATGAACAGCCGGCAAATATGAGTGTTCCATCACCCTGCCTCCCGCCCTTGATCCGTTATTAAATACATTTTGGCTTAACCGACAGTTTCCTGATATTAATTATAACAGAAAGCGCTTTCATATTGATTGAGAAAGTAGAAAAACCTTCATAGAAATGCCCCCTACTCAAGGCGGGGACATTTCTGTATTTTATTCCGGATGTACTGCAGCTTTTACATGCTTTTTCAGTGTGGTAATGAGCAGCTGGAGATCTTTGTCTTCGATGTTCAGTGGCGGGGAAAGAGTTAAAACATTATTATGGTGTTTGGCAATATCGGACGTTTTACCGACAATGACCCCGTCATTCTTGCAGGCTGCAAGAACCTGCTTCACGAGCTTTTCCGGTGCTGCCTTTTTAGTCGTTTTATCTTCGACAAATTCAATACCAGCCAGAAGCCCACGTCCCCGTACCTGACCTACGCAGGGAAGCTCTTCCAGCTCCTTTAACGCCTCCAGGAGCTCCCTGCCTTTTTTCTCCGATCGTTCCACCAGCTTTTCCCGCTCCATGATTTCCAGGTTTTTCACAGCGGCTGCGCAGGCAGCTGGATGACCTCCGAAGGTATTCACGTGGCGGAAATGGTCATAGGCTTCACTTCCTGTAAACGCCTGGTACATATCCTTTCGCACTGCGGTTACAGATAATGGCATATATCCGCTCGTTATTCCCTTCGCCATCGTTACAATATCCGGCTTCACATCTGCGTGCATAAACCCAAAGCGCTTCCCGGTCCGTCCAAATCCGCAAATAACTTCATCGCTGATCAAAAGAACGCCGTAGCGGTCACAGATGTCCCGCACTCGTCTCATATAGGAGGCCTCGGGAATCAGCACCCCGCCGCCGGTGATGATAGGCTCCATAATAACCGCTGCTACAGATTCTTCCGCTTCCCATAAAATGGCCTGTTCAATTTCATCTGCACAAGCCAGGCTGTACTCTTCATCACTCTGGCCTTCAGGCTTGCGGTACGGGTCCGGCGGCGTTACATGCACAAAGCCCGGCGGAAGCGGCTCGTACCGGTATTTCCGCTGCGTCTGTCCCCCTGCTGCCATGGTGGCAAGTGTACTCCCATGGTAGGTACGGTAGCGTGAAATAGTCTTATAGCGGCTGCCTTCGCCGATCTGTTGAAAATACTGACGCACCAGCTTCAATGCTGTTTCGTTTGCTTCTGAGCCACTATTGGAAAAAAAGTACATATAGCCGTCGCCGAGCCATTCATCAAGCTTTGCAGTCAGCTGCACGGCCGGAGTGTGACTCTGCGTTAAAGGATAGAATGGAAGCTTCAGCATCTGTTCATAGGCCGCCTCGGCAATTTCTTGCCGCCCGTAGCCGACGTTTACACACCAGAGACCGGACATTCCGTCAAGGTAATGCTTTCCGTCCACGTCTGTTACCCATGAGCCTTCCGCTTTCTCTACAACCATCCCTCCCCCCGGGCTGTAAGGCCTCATAGCATGCCAAATACTTTCCTCATCCCTTTTCTTCATCTCTTCCGGTTCCCAAGTCATCACAGTCACCCTTTCCCTTGAAATGTCAGCGCATACAAAATGCTGTCTACCGTGATCTTCTCACGTCCAACGTGAAAAGAAAAGACTAAGCGGAAGGGAGTTTATAGTCAGAGTACGTGATTTTTATATTTTAAAAGCTACAGGAAACACATTGATAACATTTCCATATTTAGGTATTATCATTTTTATACTTCAATATTATTGGAAAAGAGAGATCTGCGTTGACTAAATTCCAGGGACTGCACACAAACATTAAAATACGTCTTATTACTGATTTTTCTATGGAATTTGTATTGATGGCCATTCTTCCGTTTATGGCGGTGTATTTCAGCAGTCATCTCGGAGCCGGCACCGCCGGTCTTTTGCTCGCATTCACTATGGCCGCAGGCATCGGAATTGGTTTATGGACCGGACATTTATCGGACCTCATCGGCCGAAAGCGAATTATAGTTACCGCTCAGGGGCTGCAGGTATTGAGCCTTGGTGTAATGGCCCTGGCAAGCTCTCCCATATTAGAATCCGTATGGCTTACATTTGCAGCTTTTCTTATCGCCAACGCTTGTTTTAACGCTGCTGACCCGCCATCCGAAGCAATGATTATTGATTACAGCTCTGAAGCAGAGCGCCCTTACGTTTACCAGCTTGCCTACTGGCTTGGCAATGTAGCATACGCCTTTGGTGCAGTTATTGGGGGACTGTTTTTCGAAAGCGGGCGCTTTTATTTATTTGTTGCTTTATTTCTCGTGAGCATATGTATCTGGTACGTCGTCGCATTTAAATTAAAGGAAAAACAACAGACCGTTCCGTTTTCCAGGAACGTCTCCCGGCAGATTCAGGTACCGCTCACTATATGGAAGCGGTATGCAGCCGTATTGAAGGACCGTCGATTTCTTTTCTTTTTAGTAGGGACTGTATGTATTGCCAGTCTGGAATTTCAGCTGGATAAATACGTGGCCGTGCGTCTGGATGAACAATTTCATATGATGCTGGGCGGGTTTGAACTCACGGGCGTACGAATGTTCAGCCTTATTATGTTTATTAACACCCTCGGCGTTGTATTCTTTACTATGCCGGTTTCGGCCCGGGTTTCCTACCTCGATTATAAAAAAGTTCTGGCCGCCGGGCTCGGTATTTACACCCTCGCCTTCGGTTTTTTCGGATTCAGCACTTCATTTTTAGTCCTCATCCTAGCTGCTGCAGCCTTTACTCTGGGAGAGATCATTTATATTCCGGTCCGCCAGACTATCCTCGCTGGCATCGTTCACGATGATTCCCGCGGTTCTTATATGGCCATGGAGTCAATGATGTATAATACCGCTCTTCTCCTCAGCAGTTTTATGCTTACCGCAAGTGCCGTCATTCCTGCTGCAGGAATGTCGACACTGTTCGTTCTCCTGGGAGTTGTTGGTCTTATCAGCTACCGGCTCTGCCTTCCATTTAAAAAAAGCGGGAAAGCTTATGCTTCTTGATCCGCGTGTCTTCGAATCATTATCCGCTCATTTTTTTAGCCGGTGCAGATGGACTGTCAGCGCAGGGATATCTACACGGAGCAGTGTCCACCGGAACAGTTTTACTTTTAGCTCTCCGGCCACACTCACTGCTTCCACCGGATTCCCATTTTCAATTTTTCGTTTTACCTCCACCGGGTGCCCCCTCTCGACTGGAAATGTTCTTCTTGGCACCGGACGGCTTTCTCCAAACAAATGTCGTGGTTCTGATAATCTGTATGTTTTAGCTGGTGAACGCTTTTCATTGTTTCTCATTTCGCTTCGTCCTTTCTAAACATTTTCGTTTCTTTTCCTTTCCCTTTTTCCCTGCAAACCTTTTCTGCTTTTCTTCCCTTGAAGTCAATTTTTTTATTGGTCAGAGATGTTTAGACTTTCGCAAAAACGTTAATACATTCTTTACCGTTTTTTCACAGATGTCATCCGAGCATATTTCTTGAATTTCTCTTCCCTATTTCCTACTATGTAGGTGTAAATCAATTGGTCAGAGAAAATCAAATTTATCTCTTGCATTATACCGGAAGCGGGTATATAATACTGTTACAAGGTCAAAGATAGTCAAAGTCAATGAAATAATTCTGACCTTCCGAAGATGAAAATGAACGATGCACACGTCAATAATACTACTTTAAAATAAGGAGGTTCGGTTCAGTATGATGAGATGTGAACATTGCGAACAGCGTCCAGCACGCATTGAACTGAACATGAATGTTAATGGAAGTCATCAAAAAATGCACCTCTGTGAACGGTGCTATAGAGAAATTCGTCAAAATATGAATCAGCCATCCGGCCAGGGCGGCTTCGGTGGCTCCCAGTCCCCATTTGACCAATTCTTCAACAACATGATGAGCGGCGGAGCAGAACAAGGCTCCAGTCAGGGTCAGGAACAGGCTCAATCCGGCGGCGGCCAGGGCGGAGGTCTTCTTGACGACTTAGGTAAAAACCTGTCTGATGTTGCACGCGCCGGCCTCATTGATCCAGTCATCGGCCGCGATAAAGAAGTTGAGCGGGTCATTGAAACATTGAACCGCCGCAATAAAAACAATCCGGTTCTTATCGGTGAACCTGGTGTCGGTAAAACAGCCATCGCCGAAGGCCTCGCCCTCCGCATTTCTGAAGGCGACGTGCCAAACAAGCTGAAAAATAAAAGCATCTACCTGCTCGACGTTACTTCCCTTGTAGCAAATACCGGGGTGCGCGGCCAGTTTGAAGAACGCATGAAACAGCTGCTGAAAGAGCTGCAGGAACGCCAGGACGTCATCGTCTTTATTGATGAGGTTCACCAAATCGTTGGCGCAGGTTCGGCAGAAGGTTCTTCGGACGCCGGCAATATTATGAAACCGGCGCTCGCCCGGGGAGAAATTCAGCTGATTGGTGCAACAACACTCGCAGAGTACCGCAAAATTGAAAAAGATGCAGCGCTTGAACGCCGCTTTCAGCCGGTCATGGTTAACGAACCAAACCTCGAAGACAGCGTAGCGATCTTAAAAGGCCTGCAGGCAAACTATGAAAAATTCCATCATGTGGCTTTTACCGATGAAGCACTTGAAGCCTGCGTTAATTTATCCAACCGCTATGTACAGGACCGGTTCCTGCCGGACAAAGCTATCGATTTAATGGATGAAGCAGGCTCCAAAATAAACCTCGCTCACAGCGATGATGACAGCGAATCCCTGCAAAGCCGCCTCGAGCAGATTGCTGCGGAAAAAGAACGCGCCACTCAGCAGGAGGATTACGAACGCGCAGCTAAGCTTCGCGACGAAGAGGCCAAGCTGCAGGAGCAGGTTAAGGAAGCCGAACAAAACGGCAATATTCAAAAAGAAACACCGACCGTTGATGTAGAAACGATCCAGATGATTGTAGAAAATAAAACTGGTATCCCGGTTCGCCGCCTCCAGCGTGATGAACAAAAGAAAATGCGCGATCTGCCTGAACGTCTGAATGCAAATGTTATCGGGCAGGAAGAAGCAGTAAGCAAAGTTGCCCGCTCGATTCGCAGAAATCGTGCCGGCCTTCGCCGCGGCAGCCGCCCAATTGGTTCCTTCCTATTTGTCGGACCAACCGGTGTCGGGAAAACCGAGCTGTCCAAAACACTCGCTTCTGAAATGTTTGGCGACCCTGAAGCAATGATCCGCCTCGACATGAGTGAGTATATGGAAAAACATTCTGTGTCCAAGCTTATCGGTTCACCACCGGGATATGTCGGACACGATGAAGCCGGCCAGCTGACAGAAAAAGTGCGCCGGAAGCCTTACAGCATCATTCTTCTGGACGAAATTGAAAAAGCGCACCCTGATGTGCAGCATATGTTCCTGCAGATCATGGAAGATGGACGACTGACCGACAGTCAGGGACGCACGGTCAGCTTTAAGGATACAGTCATCATCATGACTTCAAACGCCGGCTCGCAAATGAAGCGCGTCACGGTAGGATTTGGAGACAAAGACCAGGTAGAACCAAAAATCATGGAATCTCTCAGCGATTATTTCCGTCCTGAATTCCTGAACCGTTTCGACAGCATTGTAAGCTTCAAAGAACTGGCTCGCGAAGACCTTGTTACCATTGTAGATCTTATGCTCAAAGACATCTTGGAAGCAGCCAGCGAGCAGGGACTGAATGTTACCGTATCTGAGGATGCAAAACGCATGCTTGCCGATCAGGGCTACGACCCTTCATTCGGTGCCCGCCCTCTTCGCAGGGTAATCGAAGAGAAAGTAGAAGACGGCATTGCTGATCTTATGCTTGAAGAGGAAGACGTGCAAAACATTGCTATCACGGTGAATGACAACGATATCCAAGTAGCCAATGCACAAACGTCTGCCTCCGCCAAAGAATAATTCTCATAAATGGAAAGCCCTGCAGCAGCTGCTGCAGGGCTTTTTTATACTTAAGAATATCTATGATGGACCGCTTACTTATTTTACGTGCTCTTTTCCTTAGCCGCGTATCACAAAAAAGAAGCATTTTTCTGTAACACCGCTTTTTACAGCCATCGGAACCCGCACCGGAGAATAAAACTTCTTTAATTATTTAATTTTCTTACTCGTTCTACTGAACGTAGCGCTGGCATGTATTATAAGCTCTCTCCCCCCGAAATGCTAAATGTTCCACGTGGAACATTTTATGTTTGTGAAGCTATTTCCCATCTTTCTTTTACTTTTGTACAAAAAGAGCGTACAATGTAATTGATAACGATTATCACTAAAGGAGCTGGACACCTTGTCTGACTTTCACATACATGATGTTACTATTATCGGCGGCGGTCCTGCTGGTCTATACACTGCTTTTTACTGCGGGATGCGTGCGCTCGACACCCATATAATCGAAGCGCAGCCTGATCTGGGCGGAAAAATTCACGCCTACCCTGAAAAAATCGTCTGGGATGTCGGCGGCCTGCCTCCTTCCTCCGGAAAACAGCTGATGGATCAGCTGGTGGCCCAGGCAGAAACGTTTCACCCGGCAATTACTACAAATGAAAAAATTATTCATGTGGAAAAGGAAGAGACCGGGCTTTTCCGTCTGGAGGCAGAAACAGGAGGCATCTATTATTCCCATGCGGTTATCATTGCTGTCGGCCACGGCATTCTTCATGCCCAAAAGCTCGACATCGAAGGCGCAGAAAAATTTGAGCTTTCGAATCTGCACTATACCGTTCAGCAGCTTGAGCGATTCCGTGACCAGAAGGTCGTCATTTCCGGAGGCGGCAACTCTGCTGTGGATTGGGCGAACGCTCTCTGCCCGATCGCAAGCGAAGTCACAGTCGTGCACCGGCGCGATGAATTCGGCGGTCATGAACGGCACGTTCAGGAAATGAAGGATTCCGAAGTAAATGTACAGACGCCGTTTGCTCTTTCGGAACTTCACGGCAACGACGAGGGCACTGCTATCGAACGGGTGCTCTGCACAAACCTTGAGACCAACGAAAGTATGGAAAAAGAAGTGGATGCTGTCATCGTGAATCACGGTTTCCAGATGGAGTTCGAGCTTCTTGAAAACCTGCGGCTGCAGACAGACGAAAATAAAATCCTCGTAAATGAGCAGATGAGGACAAATATCGAAGGTTTATTTGCTGCCGGGGATATTACCAGCCACCAGGGAAAAGTCCATTTGATTGCCGGCGCATTTGTGGAAGGCGCTTCAGCTGCGAACAGCGTAAAACAGTTTCTTGAACCCGGTGCCGGAGCAAAAGCCATGGTATCTTCCCACAACGAGCGGTTTGCGGAAAAAAATCAGGAAATTCAAAAGAATATTCTTTCCAGGCAGCTTTAAGCAGCCATATGAATGCTTTACCGAAACACTGACAGTCATCAATTAATCAAAGAGGTGAAAGCGTTGCGACTACCCCGCTCCACCGAACGTCTTTCATTTCGTTCCATGCAGCATAAAGATCACCGGCTGCTGAAAAACATTTTCCAGGATGAAGACGTTATGCGCTATTACTCCGCGTTAAAGTCCGAAAAAGAAATCGATGAATGGATCCATTGGAATAAAAGTCACTATCTATCGTACGGGGTCGGAATGTGGATCGTGGAAGACCGGCAAAACCAACGCTTTATCGGCCAGTGCGGACTTGTCCCCGAAAAAATAGAGGGCAGCGTTTCTATTGAACTTGGATACCTGTTCACACCGGAGAACTGGGGATACGGATATGCATCTGAAGCCGCTGCTACGGTCCGGAATTTCGCATTTTATTCACTCGATATTTCAATGCTTATATCAATCATCGATCCTGAAAACACGCCTTCTATTAAAGTAGCTGAAAATATTGGGATGACTTATCAGCGTCCTGTAAAACGGTGGAACCGTTCCTTCAGCTTATATGCTGCAGCCCGCCCCTGATTCAACTGTCACAATTCGTCCATTGTACCGGTTCTTTCCCTGTGCTATGTTAACGATATATTCTTATCGTGATTTTGACATTAGAAAGGAAGGCCGTGCATGAATTCTCTCCAATCGCTTAGATGGGCCGGTATCATTGAAGGAATCTCATTTCTGCTTCTGCTCTTTATTGCTATGCCTTTAAAATACGGGGCAGGCTTTGACATGGCTGTCAGTATCGTTGGGGCTGCCCATGGCGGATTGTTCGTCCTGTATGTAGCTATTGCTTTATTTGTCTGGATACAGAAGCGCTGGCCGTTTCTGCGCATGCTTATTGCCGTTATTGTATCCGTCATCCCATTTGGCCCATTTGTATTTGAACGAAGCCTGCGGCGTGAAGAAAATGAAGAGCTTGAGCCCGGTGCCGTTTTTTAAACCGAACCCTTCGTTCGGTTTTTTTCATGGGCCGCAGGCGACTTATAGTAATTTCTTTCAAAACATGATATAAAGAATTGATGCTGTGAAAAATTTGCAGTTTTTACATAAACCAATTTTGATGAACGAGGAGTCTCGATGTACATGATTGAATGGAAAAATATTTTACGCGGCATGGCCATGGGAGCTAGTGACGTTATACCGGGCGTAAGCGGCGGCACTCTGGCGTTAATCCTTGGTATTTACTACCGGCTGTTGTCTGCCATCAGCCTGCTTTTTTCACGCCAGTGGAAGCAGCAGCTCGGCTTTTTAATTCCTCTCGGTGTAGGGATGGGGACAGCTATTCTGTCACTTGCTCATCTACTTGAATGGCTGCTTGCCGAACACCCGCAGCCGACGTTTTTCTTCTTTTTTGGATTAATTCTCGGAACGATTCCTTTTATTTTATACAAGGTGAATTACAAAACGAATTTTAAAAAGCATCATTACGTCATTTTGCTGATCGCAGCCGTAATTGTCCTTCTTTCAGGTCTTTTCCAGGGGGATGAGGAGACAGCTGTCATTGCCACCGGCAGCGCAGGAAGCTTTGCCACCTTATTTTTCTCAGGATGGCTTGCGAGCACAGCGATGATTCTCCCCGGCATCAGCGGTTCGTTTGTGCTCGTAATCATCGGGGTTTATCAGACGGTGATCAACGCCTTAACAGAACTGAACCTGCCCGTGCTTTTCACCTTCGGCGTCGGCGTGCTCGTAGGGATCGCCATTATGAGTAAGCTCCTTCGTTACCTGCTGCGTGCTCATACTGTCGGAACGTATGCGGTGATTACCGGCCTGCTCCTTGGGTCGCTTTACGTTATATTTCCCGGCTTAAATGACGGTGTGATTGCTTTTATCGTCAGCCTGGTAATGTTTGCCGTCGGCCTCGGCCTGGCGCTTTTCCTTGGCCGGATCGATCGTACCAGAGCAGTGTAATTCCCATGAAAAAGAGAAAAGCCGGCTGCGGATTTTTAACCGCAGCCG
>NZ_JBQLIB010000022.1:0-25613 GCF_056034365.1 Marinococcus sp. LNHM5E3-2.1 | reverse complement strand
CTTTTTAGTATACGACCCTTCGGGGCGCTTGCCTACAAAAAAACTGTCGAGAAAGGAGACTTTCTCGACAGCCTGAAGAGCAAGCAGTTCAAAACTGCTTGCTCTTGCTTTCTTCTGTATTCATTTGCTTGTTTACTTTTCCTTTGGTAATTTCAATAAATTATCTTTTTGAGTGCTATTCTGAGTAGATCTTACATACTTTCCTTTACCGGTTCCGACTGGTTCTAATTTAGGATAAGGAGAAATATCTATAGAGATAACGTTACCTTTACTCACATGATCGTGTACGATTTCTCTTTTTTGCCATCCATTAAAATCAGGATGTCCCTCAATTTTAATAGAATCAATTCCTCTTACGTCATCAGATTCTTCTTGTCCTATACGCATACGAATTGCTGTTGCTTTTGCCATAGATTTCTCCTTTCAATGACCAGTGATTTGAAAGTTACTAAGTTCATTGTATTTTGTTATTTCTGGAATTGTCTACCAATCTTAAAATGGCTCAAGATATAGAAGTCTGTCAACGATAATCGCAGAAACGGAAGATGTTCCGTTTCGAGAATTAAGGAGTTGATAGACTCTCACGGTTTCCAGGCTGTCGGCGATAGCGAAAAAGTTTTACTTTGGCAAAGTAACAATGGTCTAGTAGCCGTGGAGGTAGGACGATGATCGAGATGGGCATGAGTATTTCTCTCAAAAAGGATACGAAAAAGATCATTTTTAACATATATTTTTATGAAACGACAAAAAAACATATTGTGTTGATGAAAAATAAACCGCCCAACGCCCATGCTACGATCATTCGTCCTATTCGATACTTGTGATAGACATAGATAAGAGTAAATAAGATTGGTATCACCGTACAGATAAATAGGACACCTTGAATCTTATCTTCTACCGTATAATGTGTTTGATCCAATAAAAGCATCAAATTCCATGAAATAAATAAAAGGATTCCGTATATATAAAGAACGGATTGTGTACTGGTCATCGAACACCTCCATAAATATTCAAAATCATTTTTTTCTATGATAGTAGCAAATCATTTTAAAAGGAATATTATGGATAATGTTTAACTCAATCCTTATCATAAAAAGGAATTGCTTAGGAAATCGATCGTTTCTTTAGAGGTTTTTTGATCAGGGTTATCTTTATGTTCCACTAATAGTCATTCTCTACAAGATAAAAGACTTTAAGATCCACTCATGGAGCCCTTGCTAAATAAAGAAAAAATCCTAACAATGGAGCGTGATGCAGCGATGGCACGCCATGAAGCAGAACAACGGCATGTAGATCTCTTTGGCGAACAAAACGTTCTGGAGGCGAAAACTCGAGGACGCCTGGCCGTTCAAATCAAACAGGCGCGAAAAGCCCAAGAATGGACCCAGCAGGCACTGGCTCAACAGATTGGAATGTCGGTGTCCACGATTCGACGCATCGAAGCGGGATCGACAATGCCAAGCGTAGGAACATTAATAGCGATAGGCCAAGTGCTTTCCATTACCTTCATCATCGGAGAGTCATCGGAAAATAGGGATCCTTTTCCTGAGGCATGAGCGTTTTCAACAGCCTTATTTTCTACCCCCCCATAATAATGGGAATAAAGGTGCTTCTATACCTTTGTTTTATTGCTTATGATAAAATAACCATAAGGAAATAAGCCCTTGAGAGGGGGAAATCTGATGCGAAACATGACCATCGAACAAATTAATTCAAATATCGAGAAGCGTCAATCGATGGTTGCGACCGTCAAAGAAAAAAAACAACAGGGTTCGACCGATATGCCTGGATGGACGAATGAACGCACAAGGGAAAGAACGCAAACCGAACAAGATTTATTACAACGGTTTGCCAAGAGAGGGTACAAGTAATGGCTGCCTCCTCATCGATCCAGGACTCCCGTTTGTATCTTGCTCAGTTGGATCCGGAAAATAAGTTCGATACGATGATGAAAATGGCAGGCGTGGTCACCAAGCACTTAGAAGAAGCAGGTATCCAGCCCATCGTTGTCGGCGGTTTATCCGTAGAACTTTATTCTAGAGAGCAATACACCACGAGAGATATCGATTTCGTCGCCCCTAATCATCATCAAATTAGCCGGATTTTAGACCAATTGGGGTTTCGATCCTATGGCAAAGACTTTTACCATGATGAATTAAATGTATCGATTGAAGTTCCTTCAACTACTTTAACAGGCGATCCGGAGAAGATAGTAAACCTTTCTTATGAAGGCTTTACGATTAACATTATAGGCATTGAAGATATTATCATTGATCGCATTCAGCATGCGTTAAATACAAAAACAACGTTAGATTTAGATGATGCAAGGATTCTCATGATTACCCAATATGACGAGATTGATTGGGCGTATTTCAACGTCCATATGCTTATGCAAGAACCTTACTCCATGATGGGAGTCGATGCGAAAAGAGCGATGTATTGGATCGAGAATATGCATCGACGAATTGAAGAAGCGGACGAATCAGACACCGTAGAAACAATTGCGGCATCGACCGACATCGACAGGCAGTTAGCCAGAGGGACGATCAATGTCGAAGACTTATGAATCGTGGGGTTTTGTTCAGGTATTACACGCAGCCTTTTCTATTGGGGAAGTGTCGCCTGATACAAATGATAAAATATCGTTATAACAGGGTAGTTGTTATCAATAAAAAAAGAGATATCCTTAAATTGATATAAGGATATCTCTTTTTTATTACCTATCAGAAATGACCACACAGGAATGGATATCCTGTTTGTAAACGCAATAATTTGTATAGATTAAGTTTTATCTGGAGCCGTTTCATACGTTTCCATATATTGAGGCTCCTGGTTGTCGTTGTTAAGCGTAAGAAACGAGAAGAGGACGAAGACAGTGACCACCGACCCAAGAATGTAGAAGGTCGTTTCATAGCTCGTTAAATCATAGACGTAGCCCACGAGCCCTGAAAATAGAATGACGCCTAATTCGCTGGAGACCTTAAAGCCGACCAGATATACGGTAGCGGAAAGTCGTACGTCGAAATTGGCAGTAATATACTTAAATACAGCGATCAGCAACAACGGAAGCTCGACGGCATGGAGCATCTTCATGAACGAAATTCCAACGCCACTGGTAACGGTGGCCGAGCCAAGAATGCGGAAGGCCATAATACTTCCGGCTAGGACGAGGGAGCGTTTGATCCCTATTTTGTTAACAATAAATGGAGCTAAAAAGAGAAACATGGCTTCGACAAAGACCTGGGCTGAATTTAAAAATCCGTAAATAGTGTTTCCCTGGTCTTGATTAGCAAATAGCTCCACAAAGTACACCGGAAACAGCTGCTGATCGTACACGGTATAAATGCAAACGGTTCCAAACAAATAAATTAACAAGAACCAAAAGACTTTATTGGTAAATAAGAATCGAAGATCTTTCTTTGAAATATTTGTGGTTTGTTTTTGTTCCTTGGTCGAAATGTCGACCTTAAAGAAAAGATTCAATGCTAAAAATAACACGCCAGCCGCCGAAGCCAGCCAAAAATTGATGTGAGGATTGATGCTCATCAGGGCTCCGGCTCCGAGCGCAGCGACCGCATAGCCTAATGATCCCCACATACGGGATTTTCCGAACTCAAAATCGTATTTCCGGCTCAACTTTTCGGTGTACGATTCTAAAAACCCGGCCCCTGCCACAAACCCAGCGCCTAGATAAATAGCCCCTAATACAGCTCCCAGGTAAAACGATGATAATAGTAACGGTTCATAGACATAGATGACAAAGGGGGCGATGCCGACCAATAATATACTCTGGAACCACACCAGGTTTTTCTTGGTTCCCAGTTTATCCTGAAGCAGCCCATAGCCGATCATAAACAAGAGGGCAAAAAATGAATTAAACGAATAAATATTGCCAACCTGAGCACCGGATAGGCCCAATGAATTGTTGAGCCATATCGCATAAAAGGACCACCAGATCGACCAAGTCACGAAAAATAGAAACAGATACCCCGATGAAAACCAATACTTGCTGTTTTGGAACGTATTCATGCGTTGCACACTCCTTTAGATGAGATGGAAAGAAGAATAGAGCCTTTTCCCTTAACGGTACCTGCTATTAGTTTACCGGCGTGTGCTGATCGTTCCATATGGACACACGGTCGATAATATTTACGTTGTCTAACACAAGTGGTTGGTCTTTGGAGAAGACTTCCAAACGAGAGAGTGAGCCCTTCGGAAAGAGTAAGGTCGTCGAAACACTCAGGCCGTCATTGATAAACAATTCGATGGATGCATGATCGAGCAGGCAATGAACTTTTTCGACCTTCCATTGATGCAGAGAACCAGTGTGTTCGCCTGGGAAGTGAGGGGAAAAGTCGGTCATGCCCTCCGTCCGGTGCACCGTGTAGGTATTCTTGGATTCATCAAATTCCACGGTAAATCTCTCTTCCAAGTCACTAATGAAATGCATCCCCCAACCAGTACTGCTATTCTTTTCTCCCACAGTCAATTGAATGTCCGAGAGCGGGCTTATATCGAAAGCGGCAATATCGTTGGTTGGCACCAACCTCTGGCTCCCGACCATGTGGTTCTGTTCGTCCCATAAATCATTAGGTAAAATAGGAGTCTGTTTTAATACATATGCTTCGTTCACTTGTTGAAGATAGAGCCGACGGACCATGCTCATCGAACTGCGCCAAGGAGAAACGGGAACCTTCCCTGCGTATTGCCAGTTGTTCATCCATCCGATCCAGTATCTGGATGCGGTGTTTTCCCATGAAACAGCAGCGTAAAAATCGGTGCCTTCGTCTGCCCATTTGATGGCCTCCGTTGGTGTTTCATTCGCGTGAAATTGGACCCCATCAAAATCGCCGGTGAAATATTGGACGGCAGAGCCGCCGTTAGGGCCCCCGTCGTTAATGCTCACGATAAGGACCCATTGTTGCGTGGCAGTCGATTCCACGGTTAAAGGAAAAAGGTCCGGGCATTCCCATACGCCCACGTGGGAACCATACTCTTGGCCAAAGGAAGATTGGTACGTCCAGTCAATGAGATTGGGGGAATGATAGAATTGAATGTGATCGCCGCATGCCAAGGACATTATCCACTTTTGGGTCTCTTCATGCCAAAACACTTTGGGATCCCGAAAGTCCTTGATGGTTTGATTCTCAATCACAGGGTTATGTTTGTATTTTTTCCATGTACGTCCGTGATCCTCGCTGTATGCGATGCTTTGCTGTTGAGTAGCACCATCCTGCGTATAGATGGCTACCATTCCTCCAGATTCTTGTTGAAACAACCCACTGCTGTTCCCCATATCGACGACAGCTCCTCCGGAAAAAATAGTGCCAAGTTCGTCTGGTTCTAAAGCGACAGGTAGTTCTTTCCAGTGAGTGAGATCCTGACTAATCGCGTGCCCCCAATGCATATGGGCGTGGTCGTTCCCATAAGGGTTGTATTGATAAAATAAATGATATTCTCCCTCGAAATAGACTAAACCATTAGGATCGTTCATCCAGTTTTTTCTTGGGGAATAGTGCAGTTGCTGGCGGAACGGTTCTTGATAGTACATACAATAACCATCCTTTCTTAGTTAATTTCTTTTTTTGAAAGCGATAACAAATAATGATTATTAGCATCATCTTATATTTTTCATGATATGTCAACCGGTTGACATATCAAAATAAAAAAACCAGTGAAGACGTTCACTGGTAGAAGGCTTACGTGGTATGTCCTTTTTTAACCTGGATAGGAAGCACGTTTTCTTTTTCTGGTTGGTTTTCATGCTGCATTTGTTTTTCCAGTACAGCAAGGGCAGTTTCTGCGATGGCAGCAATCGGTTGAACAATCGTAGTCAATTCTGGATAAATGGTTTGAATGAGGTCCGTGCCGTCATACCCCACGACTTTTAAATCGTTAGGAATACTGTAGCCAAGGCTGGTTGCATATTGGATTACTTTAATAGCGAGTAAATCATCACTCGCAAAAATGCCGTCAACGTCCGGGTGGTCTTGGAATATTCTTTTAATGGTCTCCATATTGATATTCAAATAGGCCACGTCTGGTATTTCGTAGGTCATGGGTTCCTTATGATTTTTGCACATCACGTCTTCATAAGCTTGCCGTCTTAAATTAGCAGGGGTATCCAGTGTTAAAGGTCCATTAATATGTATAGGTTTCTGGCACCCTTGGGATAATAGTTCCTGCGTGGCTGCCTCTCCTCCCTTATAATTATCCGAGCTAACGACATGCATATGGCTAGAGATATAGTGGTCGATGGCTACAGCCGGAGCAGAGTGATTTTTAGGAACTAATCCCCGGTTATAAGTGACGACAATAACGCCATCTACTTGGTTTCGCTGGAGCATATCCCAATATTCCTGCTCTTTATTGGCCTCGTGCAGGCTATTACAGAGCAGCACTTTGTACCCCTTGGTATTGCAGGCATGTTCAATTTCAGCCACGAGTTCCCCATAAAACGGGTTGCTGGTCGAGGGAACAATAACGCCTATCAAATTCGTTTTTTGATTGTATAGAGAGCGTGCGAGATCATTCGGGATATAATTAATCGTTTCCATAGCATCATATACTTTATCTTTGGTCGATTGGCTAATATATCCCCGATTGTTGAGCACGCGAGAGACCGTTGTCGGGGAAACTCCGGCTGCTTTGGCCACGTCTTGGATTTTAGGTTTCATTATTTTACTCCTCATTCATAATATAATTTCACGGACTGTAATTATAAATTAAATCACCTTATATTTTCATATCGTTTCACTAATCGATAAAAGGTACTGTTCGATAAATGTAAGCGTCGCATGGCATCCACGGCCTTAATTTCTCCAGCTTTCCATTCCCAATAAGCTTCTTCAAACGCTTCCGTGATCGGCGTTTCTGGTCGGCCAAACTTCACGCCTTGGCCCTGAGCGGCATCGATACCTTCGCGCTGCCGGGTGCGGATCCGCGTCCGTTCTTCTTCCGCCATCCATGAGAGAATCTGCAGCACCAGGTCGACAATAAACGTTTTCATCGTATCGTCCTGCTCTTTGGTATTTAATAATGGCATATCCAGCACCACAATATCACACTGAATCGTTTTCGTGATTTCGTTCCATTCCTGAAGAATCTCTTCCTTGTTCCGGCCGAATCGATCCAGCGAATGAATGTACAGCACATCCCCTTTCCGCAGGATGCGTTTCAACAGCTGGTACTGGTCTCGCTGAAAGTTTTTGCCACTGGCCCGGTCAATAAAAATATCCCGTTCCAAGATTCCAGCTTCTCGCATCGAAGCTAATTGCCGGCTTTCATTTTGATCTTTGCTGCTGACGCGTATGTATCCGTAATTCCGATACTCCATAGTTATGTACTCCCTTTTTGGAAATGAATGAAGAAATGACGGCTAAAAACCATCCATAACCTCCTTGTTCATTATGATACATGTCAAAACCGATTTCTAGATGTTTTGAAAGGAAAAAACCATGGATTTGACCATGGTCTTTATATGTATCAAAAAGTGTACTTTTTGATAGGGTGGTAATATACTGAGAGCGTAAAATATTTTGTGTAAACGAACGAAGACGAAAAAAGGAAGTCCTTTTCTAGTAGAATGAAGTTAGCCGACCACATTCACAGAAAAGAGGACTTCCCTATGAATGATTTTACTACAGATATTGCTCACGCTCTAGTCCAACATCAGGATATCAACGAGATCTTCCGATCTCATCTGGAACAGGCCGTCAACCAGCTGCTTCAAACCGAACTAACATCCTTTCTGGATTACGAGAAATACGATCCCGCCGGTATTGGTTCCGGCAATTCCCGCAACGGCACGTACGAACGCACCCTAAAAACCGAATTTGGAGAGCTGGCGCTGGCCATCCCCGGGACCGGAACGGCGATTTTCACCAACAGACCGTGGCGCCGTACAAACGGACGAATGACACGCTGGAAGCATTTGTGATGCATATGTACCACAAGGGCGTCACGACCGCGGAGATCGCCGATCTCCTGGAACGCATGTACGGCCATCATTATACGCCGCAGACCATTTCCAACATGACCCAGACGATGGAAGCCGAAGTGGAGGCGTTTCGACGCCGGCCACTGGCGAAGCGCTATGCCTGCATCTATCTGGACGCCACGTTTATCGCCTTAAAACGGGACACGGTGGCCAAAGAAGCCGTGTATATCGCGGTCGGGATCCAGGAAGACGGCTCCAAAGAAGTCCTGGGGTACCTGCTGGCTCCGACTGAATCGGCGGGCAACTGGCAGGAACTCCTCGAGGACCTTCAGGTCCGCGGCCTCGACGAAATACTCCTGGTCGTTTCTGATGGACTGGCCGGCATGAGCGATGCGATCCACGCCGTGTATCCGAGTGCCCGGCATCAGACGTGCTGTGTGCATGTCTCCCGCACGCTTGCCCGCAAAGTCCGGGTGCAGGATCGTGCGGCGGTCTGTGCCGATTTCAAAACCGTGTACCGGGCCAACAGCCGGGAGGAAGCGGCCGGGGCCCTCGAGACGTTTATCGCTGCATGGTCTTCCCGGTACCCATCGGTCCGCCGGGTGCTCAACGAGCACCCCACGTTACTCACCTTTTATGATTTTCCGCCCGCCATCTGGCGGAGCCTGTATTCCACCAATCTCATCGAATCGTTCAACAAGCAGTTGAAAAAATACGTCAAACGCAAAGAACAGTTTCCGAATGAAGCATCCATCGAACGGTTTTTGGTCAGCCGGTTCGATGCCTACAATCAAAAGTTTTCCACCCGCTGTCACCTGGGCTTCGCCCAGGCCCAACATCAATTGGAAGATATGTTTCAACCGCAGGGTTAACTTCCCGGCTGGAAGAGGACAGCCGTTTACACAAAATTATTGACGGTTCCAATATACTCTATTATTTGCCCTGCTATTGTAAAAGCTATTTGTTATTATTTATAATTATGGTATCTGAAATTTTCTAATCAAAGAACACTAATCGACTTTGTTTTCTATCCAAACCTACTAAACCAAATTCTACTTGCTATAATGCTCTCCTCTATAATCACTGACGATCTTCCCATTTTGAAAAAACACCTCCCTCCTTTCTATGGACGCGTCGTGGGCGTACGTATACCACTCCTTGACTCACTCGCTTGATTTCCTCAAACGTTATTCTTCCGGAAACAAAAAGATTATAAAAAGCCCTTAAATCTCCCGGCATCGATGGTTCCCACTCGTCTGGATTCCTTTCAAATAATTGAAGCAACTGTTGCTCGCGCTCTGTATTTCTCATCATCAATCCTCTTTCTACCTATGGTTATTGTTAAATGGTCTTTCAAATTCTTTGGCTTTCTCCCTATCTCATGACAGGTCTTTTTTATCGACATACACTTAAGAGCGCAAATAAAGTTTAATGAATGATTGATCCGTTAATATATAGTTATATACTGGTAACCACTACCAGTATATAACTAGTTTGATTCATTTTAAGGAGGAATGTTGTATGAACGCATGGCAGGATTCATTGTCCAGTTTCTTGAACCAGATCGCCAATGCCGTCCCAGGTATTATCGCCGCCCTTTTATTACTTATTGTGGCCTGGGTGGTCGCCAAACTCGTCAGTGCCATCGTACGTAAACTTGTCCAAAAATCAGGATTGGAGCGAAAACTTTCCTCAACAAGTGACGAACGAGCCTCAAAAAAGGAAGGTCCAGCCGCTTCCATCGGTAAAGCTGTCTATTATCTAGTATTTATCTTGTTTTTACCGGGTATTCTAGATGCGCTTGGCATGGCTTCCGTTTCCGAGCCTATTTCCAACATGATGGATAAACTTCTTGGCTTCCTTCCCAACATCTTGGCAGCCACCATTATCATTGTGGTCGGCTATTTCGTTGCCCGGTTTGTTCGCGACCTCGTCGCAGGCTTATTGGACAGCCTTCGCATTGATCAACGTTTCCGGCGCATGATGAAACAGTCGGAAGATGCGGAGGACGGGGTCTCTCTGTCCAAGTTGCTGGCAAATATTTTGTTCGTGCTCATCTTACTGCCCATTATAACGACCGGTATTGATGCTCTGCAAATTGAAGCGGTTTCCGCTCCGGTATCGAACATGCTGAACATGATTCTCGCGGCAATTCCTACCATTGCCGTTGCCATCATTCTGCTTGCGATCGGGTATTTGATTGCCAAAGTCGTCGTGGATTTGTTGTACAGCTTGTTAAAAAATGCAGGCGTAAATTCGCTATACCAAAAATATGTTGGCACTGCATCTTCAACAGCCAGTCAGGTGGATGCTGCCAATGTCATTAGTCAAACGGTTCGGGTCCTTATCCTGTTGTTCTTCGTGATCGAGGCTTTTAACACTCTGCAATTCGAGGTGCTCAACCAAATTGGAAACACCATTCTTGGGTATCTGCCGCTCGTTTTCAGCGCCCTGATCATTTTAGCGCTTGCTGTCGTCGGTGGCCATTTTGCTGCGTCGCTTATCCAGCGTACCACCAATAGTACTGGCTCTGGGCTCATTGCCAAGTATGTGATTTGGGTCGTCGCCGGTTTCATGATCTTTGATCAGCTGCAGTTCGCTTCCATGATCGTGAACATGGCCTTCCTGCTGATTTTGGGCGGATTAGCCGTGGCTTTTGCCATTTCTTTCGGGGTTGGTGGCCGCGGCTTTGCCCAACGGCAACTCGAAAAATTGGAACTGAAAATGAAAAAAGATCAATCTGGAGAATAATGGTGAAACCACTAGCGACGGCTTTCAAGAAGCCGTCGCTGGTTTTTTCATTCGTCGTTTTCTACATGGTTTTGTCCCTTGTATTTTTGTGAATTAACACTCGTGAAGATACTCCTGTAACGCCTGTTGGAGCGTCCCCATCGTTAAAGATCCAGGCTGTGCGACGCAAAGCGTGTACCCATTCGAGCTGGAACGAAAGATCTATGGTAACTACAGCCCCCGCCTTTTCTTCTTGGTGGGCAAAAGCACGCAAGCGTTCTCGCTCTCCTTCACACGTATAGGCAAGAACCTGCTGAGCACTGTAAAGAAGATCAATCTGGGCCTTTTGCAAGATGAGACGGATATCCGAGCGAATCTCTACCGCCTCCGCCAGGAGCATTTGTTCAAACAGCTATTTGTTTGCGTCAAAAAATGACTGCAGCGTCATCGAAGCATCAAATGTAAACAACATTCATCCCCCCTACTCGATGTAACGTTTAACGATTTTCTCCCGTAATTGACCATTGGATGATAGGAAATAAGGATCCGAATCTGTAGGAGATTGTTTATATGTTCCGCACGCCTTTGTTCCCGGCGAACGCCATGGATCCTGATTTGTTCCTTAGAAAGTAAAAAACCACAATTCTCCCCTAAAGAAATTCTGTGTTGGGACATCGGCTAGCCGTGCTTTTATGTTTTTAAGAATGATCCGGAACCACCTCCGAAGCATGATTTTCTTTATTTTAAGATGTATTAGGAGATAATGAATGGGTTGAAGTTGGACACTAATACCAACTTCAACCCATTGGTCGTTTTATAAAATGTTCATCAAAATGAATCCACCAATACCCACCAGGATCCCGTACAGGAGTGCCGGTCCCAAGGTTTTTCGGATAACGTTTCCTTCCTCTCCCTGCATTCCTACAACAGCACTTGCAGCAACTACGTTATGCACACAAATCATATTTCCCGCGCCGGCTCCCACTAGCTGGGCAGCAAGCACCACGTGGACATTCGCGCCCGTGGCCTCTGCGATATTATACTGAATCGGGGAGAACGTAAGCGTGGAAACGGTAGCGCTTCCGGTGATAAAAGACCCTAGCTCCCCGAGAAACGGAGCAGCAAAGATCCACATCGGGCCGAAGACGGCTGCCATCCCCTGCGCAATGTACTCCGGCATACTCATCAAATCGCTCGCATTCATCCCGGAATTACTGAACACATGAACCATGGCAAGCGTGGCTGCCAGGGTCACAGCGGTAATTTTAATCGTCGATAACGATTGTGTGGCTGCCCGACCAAAGTGGCCCAGCGATTTTCGCTGAACGACGACGGCCAAGATGGCCGCGACCGTGAGGACGGTGCCGGGAGAATAAAGTAGCTCCCACTCCGACGTGACCCCTTCCACCCCCAAAATATTCGTCCAGGTTAAATCAATGGCGGTCTGGGTGAATTTCTGAAACCAAGGAACAATACGGGTGAGAAGCAATAAGAGAACAACAATGATATACGGAAGCCACGCCCGGATTAATCCCATCTCGGATCGTTCGTGACTTATCTTGAAATCCTCCTGCATAGCATCGGTCCATGTGGACGTTGGGAGCAACCATCCTTTTTTAGCAGTCACCGCGGCCACCACCAGTCCCGTTAACGAACCAAGAATCGCTACAAACTCCGGGCCAAACAAATATGCATATACTAATGCGGATCCGTTATACGTGATCCCAATAAGCAGGGTCCAGGGAAGCATCACCATAGCGTCCTTGATACCCTTTCCTTTACCAAAGAACAACGTCAGAACGAGCATTAGGATAAAAGGAATGAACATGCCCGCGAATAAATCAATGAGGGTGACCGTAAAACCGACATCCTGATAAAAGGCAGCATCCGCTTCGGGCAAAGTGCTTAAGCCGACCAACACGGGCGTTCCTACCGCTCCGAAGGCGACGGCAGTACTGTCAGCAATGAGCGCTGTCGCCACCGCCGCCAAGGGCTTAAAACCTAGCGCGAGCATTAACGGCGCCGTCACCATCGCCGGGGTACCAAACCCTGCCGCCCCTTCAATTAACGATCCGAACAAAAAGGCGACAAAGATCAATTGGACCCTCATATCCTGAGAAATACTCTGGAACCCCTGATTAATGCGATTCACTGCCCCCGTGTTCCGGAGGGTATTCAAAAGAACCAGAGCTCCAAACAAAATGAATAAAATGGTCAAGGTTTTATGTACACCCTGGAGGATCGACGAAGCAATCACTTGGCTTTCCATTCCCCACACGGTTATCGCTAATAGAATGACAACAACGGCACTGATAGACATCCCTTTAATTGCCGGCATTCGCAGCAGGACCAACAACAGAAATGGTACAATCACAGCGCTTAAGGCCACGATCATTAACATTTGATTTCCTCCTCTTTGATATCATGATGCTTTCGCTCTTACCGCTCATCAAGGATAGGGGTAATATGGTCATCAGATGACCATATTCCATATAGTAATCGCTTACATTCATATTTGCAATATGTTTTGTGACCAAAAGATGCTTTTTCTAGTTCTTTGTTCAAAAACAGCTTGATAATTGAAAGCGGTTTCTACTGATGATACAATGAATTCATGCTCCTCATCTGATGACCATATCTATAGAAAATAAAATAGTTATCGTTTTTATGCTTTGCCTAAAGCAGGGCAGCGAGACCAACGCTGACGCACAAACGATCAAGAACGTAGAGCGATCCCAGCATCCACGAGAGGAGAAGCCATTAATGCCTATCGAACGTATTGAAACGAAAAAAATCGCTGAAGTGGTTCGAGAAAAAATTGAAGACATGATCAGACGTGGAGAAGTACAACCCGGGGACAAACTGGATTCCGTCATTGCGCTTTCGGAACAGTTCGATGTAAGCCATTCCGCCGTTCGGGAAGCGTTAAGTGCATTACGAGCCGTCGGCATTATCACGATTCGTCAGGGAGAAGGCACCTTTGTGAACCAATACGATGCTTCCACCATCACAGAAATGATGAACAGCCCTACCCTTCTTTCGACGCAAACCATGAAAGAACTGTTTGAAGTCCGTCATGTGCTGGAGAAAGGAGCTGCCGAACTGGCTGCACTTCGACGGACAGACGGTCACCTGGAACAGATGCGGGACGCGCTGGAACAAATGACGCAGGCGTCCAACGGTTCGGGGGGTCTCGGCGAACAGGGCGATGTTCGTTTCCATCTAGCCATTGCCGAAGCCTCCGGAAATTACCTTCTCCAACAAATGATGAGTCGGCTTTCCGATACCTTGCAAAAAACCATGTATGAAACCAGAAAAGTATGGTTGTTTTTCGAACAACGATCCTCTCAACACCTGATTGACGAACATCAACAAATCTTTCATGCCATCGAAAACCACCAGAACGAATTGGCTGCTGAGGCCATGAGCAGACACCTCATCAATGTGGAGCATGTGCTGTCTCAAGGGATGAAACATCGAAACGTGTAGACGATCTACCATGCGTTTCTGCCTTCATTGCCATGGTTCAGCGGAAAGCCAATCACAATCATTAAAAGAGGGATTAGGTCTGCCAATCCTTCGCAAGATAAACATCTGCAAAATCAGCGTCACAGACGCATGACAGGTTTATTTTCTGTATAAACTCAACTTGTTGCATCATCCAAAGGAGGAAAACGATGCGTAATCATGACACAACGACCGACATCATTCTGATCGGCGCCGGCATCGTGAGTGCGACGCTCGCCACGCTTCTGCAAAAGCTGGAGCCGGAGTGGCGCATTACCATTTTCGAAAAGCTCGATTCTGCAGGACAGGAGAGCTCGAATGAATGGAACAACGCCGGCACCGGGCACGCGGCACTTTGTGAGCTGAACTACACCCCCGAGCAGCCGGACGGCTCTCTTAAAACCGGCCGGGCGGTCGAAATTAATGAACAGTTTCAGATTTCACGACAGCTCTGGGCGCATTTGGTGGACCAGGGCGACCTTCAAAACCCGGAAGAGTTTATCCGTCCCCTGCCCCACATCAGCTTTGTGTACGGCCAGGATCACGTAAACTTTCTGAAGAAACGGTTCGAGGCCCTCGACGGCCATCCCCAGTTTCAGGGGATGGAGTTTTCCGACGACCCCGAGCAAATCAGGCAGTGGATTCCGTTAATGATGGAGGGACGTGACTCCGACGAGCCGATCGCAGCCACGAAGGTCGACCACGGAACCGATATCAATTTCGGGGAACTCACGCGCCAGATGCTTGCCAACCTGGAGAAGCAAAATAATGTCGAGATCCGCTACAATCATTCCGTCGACGATATTGCCCAGCGACCAGACGACACGTGGGAGGTGAAGGTCCGAAACCACCAACAGGAAACGCTCGAGGAACATACGGCTTCCTTCGCCTTTATCGGCGCCGGCGGCGGGGCCCTGCCGCTGCTGCAGAAAACCGGGATTCCCGAAAGCAAGCACATCGGCGGATTTCCGATCAGCGGCGAATTCCTTGTCTGTGATAATCCCGAGGTTGTTCAAAAGCATCATTCCAAGGTGTACGGCAAAGAACCGGAGGGCACGCCGCCGATGACGGTGCCGCATCTGGACCGGCGTCATATCGAAGGCAGGGATACGCTTCTGTACGGCCCGTTCGCCGGATTTACGCCCAAGTTTTTGAAGCAGGGATCGCCGATGGACCTGTTTGGCTCGGTCAAGCCGACAAACGTGCTGACGATGCTTGCAGCCGGCGCAAAGAATACCCCGCTGCTCAAGTATCTCGCCCAGCAGCTGAGCATGACCAAGGAACACCGGATGGAGGAGTTGCGCAACTTTGTGCCGGATGCGTCCAGTGAGGACTGGGAGCTTCTCGTCGCCGGCCAGCGCGTGCAGCTGATTGAGGATACCGAGGAAGGCGGCCGGGGCGCCCTGCAGTTTGGCACCAAGCTGATTCATGCCGAGGACCGCACGATGGCGGCTCTTCTCGGTGAATCGCCAGGCGCTTCGGTGTCTGTGTCGATTATGCTTGAAGTGCTGAACAAATGCTTCCCCGACCACCTCGAGGCGTGGGAGCCAAAGCTGAAGGAAATCATTCCGTCCTACGGCGAATCCCTTGAGGACAATCCCGAACTGCTTGATATGGTGCACGATGCCACCTCGCGCACCCTTAAGTTAACGGCGCTTAAAGCATAAAAAAACCATTAATAGAATGACGACAGGAAGGAAGCACCAATGTGCCAAACGGCGCCTGATGCTTCCTTAACATAATCGCGATTATTAGAAGCTTCTCACAACAAAATGGGCATCTCAGCTCCTTCCGAAGCTGAGATGCCTGAGTGAGTTTCATCCATATTTTTTGACTAATTGTTGACGTGAATAAACGCTTGATATTTTTGATGCGCGACGAGGCATCATTCTATCCATTGATCGATCCACATATCATCGCCCGAGGTAAAATTATCCACGCCCAGAGATGCTAATACTGCAAAAACGGTGCTCCAGATCGTAATACTTGCACTCATCCAGTAAAACACCGGTTTTCGCTTCCCTCCTAAGGTTACACACATCAAAGCTGTCAAATGGCTGCCGACAACCATTGGCCCTACCATGGACAAACCGGGCATTCCATATTTGTCCCATAGTCGCTGCGCTCGTAATGAGCGTTTATTGGATCGTGCCATTTTTCCTTTCCGTTCTCTTCTCTTGGCTCTCCATTCGTTGAAGTGATTAAGGAACACGAGAAGCAACAGTACCGTGAAAATGTTTCCGAGAATTCCAACCAATAGGCTCGGTACGAATGATAACCCGGCTAAAATAACCGCGGCAATGACGCCGTACGCTTCCAAAAATGGCAGCGCCGCAAAAACAAAAACGAGAAAATAAACCCATAGCATATCTAGCAAGCTCAATCCCATCCCTTTCCCTTCTGTGAACGAATATCATTTTACTAAACCTTTTCGCTATATAAGCCGTGTTATAAATCCTGCTTTCGTTGATCATACTCCTGCTGCAGAAAATCAAATGTTTCTTTCAATTGATTTATCGAATAATTGGCTCCCGGCAACCATAGACCATCTGTAGCTAGAACTACGAGACGGGCCATTGAAGAAGAGTTTTCCCGAAACAAATGTCTTTGAATATCTGTATAGAATATCCCCCAGGCGCTTTGTAGTTCCTCGGTCGAGTAATAATGCAAAAGAGCTGAGTAGGCTTTCATTTCATTTCGTTCATAATGACGTAAACAGGCATCAATATAAGACTTCGTGTATGATTTTCCTTTCTGTTGCTCCTCTGCAATAGTATCCCGTGTAACTCGGATGATATAGTCGTTCAATTCACGTATAAGATCTTCTTTTGAAGGAAAATGATAAACGAATCCTCCCTTGCTAATGTTTGCTTCCTGACAAACGCGGTTCATTGAAAAATGGTCCAAGCCTTGTTCTGCAATGACATTCACAGCTGCTTGAAAAATGAGATCCTTTTTTTCCAAACTTCGCATATTCACATCTCCCTTTTTAATACCGACCAGTTTGTATTAAATTTAACTTAAAAAAATTGATTGTCAAATCTTTCATAATCGGTTCTACATTTTTGGACCACCGTGATTGGAGAACACCTCCAATCACGGTGGTCATTTATAAGCATAACGGCCCTTATCGGAAGTCATAATGCGTTACATGACAACAGTATTCCCCTCAGTATACTTTATATATAATGTTATGAAACTCATGTTACTAATACTAACAACCTTTATAAAGTGCATAACATTATATATTTTACATAAAAGGTTAAAATTAAATAATTCTTCAGGATTAGCCGATCAATAATACAAATTCACGATGTATACAAACGTTTATAGAACACATATTACTCTATATCATATATGTGCTATACTCTACACAGATATTTATATAACACACGAAGGGATATGTGTTACATGGAATTACAGTATAGACTGAGTGATTTAGCAGAAGAACTAGGTTTAAAGGAAACTACGGTGCGTAAATATTTTAAGCTCATTGAAAAGCGAGGATATTATTTTCATCGTGATCCAGTAGGTTATTTAGTATTCAGCCAAGACGATGTGAATTTATTTAAAGAAATTATTCAAAAGAAAAATCATCCTGATAACACTTTAGAAGAAGCTATCGATTCTATTGTTAACGTTGAAGATATTTCTTCTGAAAAAACATCTGAAGGTGAGCATGGTTTAGTACCTTATGAAAAATTTGAATCCATGAGAGAAGAAATCTTTGAACTTAAAAACTTTATTTACGAACAACAATTAGCATCTGAAAAACGTGAAAATATGTTGTTAGAAAAAATGGATAATATTCAAGAACAATTAAATCATCAACAAGAACAAAAGTTATTAGAAGAAGAAAAAGAGAAAAATGAATTAGAGGAGTTCAAAGAAGAAATTAAAAATAAAGAAGAAGAGACTAAAAAGAAAAGCTTTTGGGTTAGACTTTTCGGTGGATAGGAATAGCTTGCTTAAAGAATAAGGTAATATGAAATTAGAAAAATAGTTTCTCAAATAAGATTTGGATTAAAATTAGCGTACAAGGAAAACTGTTCCAAGCATTATTGCTTATAATTTTTCATTGAGTTAAGATAAGTCTAATACACGGAAAAAGCAGCCAGTGTTGACGCACTGACTGCTTTAGAGTTTCTCTGCTGGCGGGCAGAAAAGAATATGATTTGTAAGTAGTTTACCTAATTCCTATATTATTTGCAAGGGGACAGGTTTATTATTTGCACGTTTGTCTTTTCACATACCTTATTCAGGGAGACTCTCAATCAAATTAATGATGGGAGTTTTTTTAATGGATATTTTGGATTTTCTTAGAGCAGACGGAAGTATTGTAGTAAATAAAAAATTAGCACATGAAATTGGACTTAATGAAGCTGTAGTTTATTCAGAGTTAGTTAGTTTATATAAATACTGGAGTGAACGCGAAGAGCTCACCGAAGACGGGTTTTTCTATTGCACATATGAAAATATCGAGCGTAATACTACACTCAAAGAAAAAGCGGCACTAAGAGCAATTAACAAACTAGTGAAATTAGAACTCATTGAAAAAGTGAGTCGTGGTTTACCTAGAAAAAATTACTATAAAATTACTCCTGGTATTTATCGTTTAATGAGCGACTGGAGCCAAGATGGCAATAAATATAAAAAAACGACCAAGGACCTCCCAAATGGCGGTACTGATAATGACAGTAGTTCAACCGTTAATAAAAGCTTAAATAACCGCCAAATTCAGAACCTTCCAAACGGCGGTTCTAATACCGACGAAATAGACGTGAAAGAACATCCAAAACGACCGTTAAATAATACTGAACTAAATAATAATAAATTAAATAATACTGAATTTGTTAACAAGGACGTTAACAATATTCGATTAAGCTATCGAGAAACGCAAGAAATCGAAAATGAATATATGGAGGAAGGATTATCACCAGAAGTGATTCAACGAGTTAAGGATGAAATTGCTAACAAAGAAGAATCGGTTCGTCATTACGAAGCGTATCTGCGAACATGCCTGGACAATACCTTACATAAGCACCGCCTGAAACGAGACATGATTGACCAGCCGTATCCGCATTTACCAGCTGACCATCCGCTGAACTATAATTGGCTGCAGGATAACTGATAAACCCAGGAAGGAGGGAGAAGTCGATGACAGGAACCATCTCCAAGATCAATCGAAGTGTGAAACAGTTGGAAAAAGAATTAACGGCTATCGGTTTTAGCGTCAAGGTCGAGGCAGCTTCCGATGGCATGACGCAGTATTTGATCGTGAATGAGGGCCAGGTTCCAGGTATTACCGTGAATGATCGTCGATCCAAGGGGAAAAAACAGGCTCAGTGGGCCGCCGAAGTCGTGGTCACCGATCCCACGGAGACGTATGAGATGAAGACCTATAAGGATCCGGAAACCAAGCAGCCGTTTACCCACTATGTCTTTTCCTCCCACAAAGCGAACAAGATCCCGAAACTCTGGAAATGGTTTCGCGAAGAGACAACGTAACCATGTTGATTCATGAGGAAGCCCTGGAGCCCATACAGCCATCCTCCGAGCATTTTTTTCGGTTATTAGGACTCGGAATAAGACGAATCAACAAACAGGGATTCTGAGGCTTGTGAGAGCCTTTAAACGTTTCCGGTGTTCGATGGGAGGAAAGAAGCTAGCGAATAAGCTTCTTTCGTGCAACAAGAGACCATGTCATGGTACGTATCAGCGGATGGTTTGGCACAAACGATGGGCCTGTTCGAGGGAGGAATGGGACCATCTTCTGGTGTTCTGGTTGCAACGAAACAAACGATAAAAACCCTTCGATTGTATTGGATGGCTGCGGAAGAAACATGGGAATAGAAACAAACATAAGCATTGGTTGGAGAGGCAACAAGGACTGGACAACGTGACATCGTTGTTCGTCCATGGAATCGTTTTGATGCCCGATTCACCGTGCGTGTTGAACGACGTAGACGTACGCTTGTTGGTTCCCCATGGAACAGCTTCGGCTTCATTTTTGCCCAAGTACCTGTTGAAGAACGAGCATGGGCTGTTCACAAAAGCGTGAACAAGCCCCCGATTTGTTCACCAATCCGTGAACAAGGTGTTCACAAATCGGTGAACAACAGCCATTTTGGTGTACCCAGACGAAAACCCCGGCACTGCCGGGGATAGAACGAAGTGATATCATTTTTCCCTTATGCTCTTGCAACGATTTTGATGTTGCGGGGGTGCTGTCATGAATAAGCATTATTTTGTTACACCAAAGGAGGATAAATCATGGACATTAAAGTGCGGGAATTAAGCCCCATCGTGGTCCAAACAATCGACGAACGAGCCAAAAAACGTGGGCTTTCCCGGCAACAGTATCTGAAAGAATTGATCGAAAACTATGTGATGCAAAAAGAACTAAACGAAACCGACAAAGCGTACAAAACGTTAATCGAAAAAAACACCGAAGCGCTCCATCGGTTCAGCGATCAAATGCAACGACAAAACGAATGGCTGGAAAGCATGAGTGAGGAGTTGGATCCCACACAGGAAAAAGGGTAACGGTCGATCACCCATGGCATGTCGGAGCCCTTGATGGTTCATGGAAAGATGCGTGCGAATGATCATTGTTTTCAGGCACCGGTACTTCCGAGTGGTCATAAAAATCGGTCTCATGATCAACGAATGGAAGCATCATGAGTGCGGTTAGGTGCCCAGGATGGAACGGCAAAAGGCTCATGATTCGACCGCTCTTCTGTCATGAAACAGGCTTCTCTGGAACACCTGCCCTGCAAAAGCTAACATCCAGAAAGAGCAGCAAGTAAGCCAATCGTCATTCGATAACCTGGGCCGAAGGCGTATCGATTGGGAGCCCTTCGACGTTCAAAAACAAGCAACGAACCATTCCCCATTAGTAGAGGAGGTCTACGTATGCCAAGCATCCAATCCCGTCTCCGGTTGTCACCGGAAGCAGCCGAATATGTGCAGCAATTACAAGAGCAGCGAAACCAAAAAACACGATCGAAAACGATCGAGGAAATCCTTTTAGAACATAAGCATCAAAACGAAATCAATCAACAAGTCAGCGATACCACAACCAAGATTATGGACCACATGCACCAGAAAGTAGAACAGGAAATGCATGATCATTTTCAACGGTTACAACGAGGCGTGAACAATACCGACCGTCATTCGCAGGTCATTCTGGAAGTATCGAACGGCTTGATGATTTACAGTGATATTCCTCATATGATGACGACCAGTGATTATGAATCGCCTACGTTAACGACGGACAGGGAAGAAGTGAATGATCGCATTGCGCATCAAAAACAGCGCAAAGATGACGCGAAAAACAAGCGCTGGGATCGATCATAGTGATGAACATTCACCTCGTAAGGAGGAGGAAGGAATGCAGGACAAAGCAATCCAATTGCCGGATGGTTCTTCAACAAACAGCAGACAAAAAAGTGAAGATACGCTTCATCAAGAAGCACGGAATGGCTGGATAGGACATCGCATGACGAATCAACCGATGCTTGGTTTCACGGAAAGTATGCTTGCTGTTTTTTATAAAACCGAGGTCGATGATGGATGAAAAAATAACCACATGACGTACGTATACTCAGTGTTGTTCGACGAACAATGGATTCGTGTGAATTCCTTTCGGCCGATGTTCTTATCCGTTATCTCAACAAAAACTCAACAGGGAAACAGCAAAAATACAACACCCTACCTGTCACGAAACAAGCTCACTTTAAAACAGCCCCCCTGCAAAAGATAAAAATCAGAAAAGAGCATAAGGGAAAAATGACCCCAGACGAGCTGGGGTGTCCGGCAGTGCCGGACGTTTCGTGGGTACGTCAAAAATGCGTTTTGTGACACCTGTGAGACAGTGCTGTGACGGATTTGAGGCATATAGGCCTTCCTGTGACACTTGTGAGACAGTTTAAAAGGCTTGTTTTGCAGGCCTAAGGTCCAAAAATGAATCAGCTACCATTCATTTTTGGAACAACACATGTTCCATGTTGAAACCAACGGCGCACGTAATCCCCGTTCACCATCAACGGGGTTTCGGGCGCAAAAATCATCCTCCAAGTGAAACAAGCATGCGACGGTTTCGCATGCTGTTGGTGCTATGGTTGTACACGCCATGCGTTGATGACCTGTTCCTTTTTCTCCTTATTGATGACGTTGGAGTGCTTCTGTTGTTGCTCGCTTGGGGATCAACAACGGTCAGGTTTTTCCGCTTCCATCTCGCGAATCCCTGGTCTGGATGTTGCTGTGGTCGTTGGACCAAGATGGTCGCCACGCTCCAGATGATTCATCAGAAGATCAAGCCCTGGTCGTTGTTGATCATCGGTCAATACAGCTACCCATCGGAGCATATGATGAAAGTCATCAAAAACGCCAGGCATGTCTTTAACGGAAACCACCATCGTTCTCCAAACGAGCTAAACGTGTATCAAGACCGAAGCCCATGAAGCAGGGTCTTGACCAGCAACCTGTTTTATCATCGGCTGGATAAAGAATAACGATGGAACCGATAAGTTACCTAATGATTGAATAACCAACGAAGGGAAGAAAGCATCATGAAAACGAACAATACGATTGCCGCCTATCACATTTTCCGCCGGGACGACAACGGCGCCCTGGTATTAAACACGAACCAACTGTATCACTGGAACATTCCGAAACGGCTGCGCGAAGAACCGATCCAACCGGGAGATATTGTTCAAGTGCCAACGAAAAAAGGCAAACGGTCGGTCGTGGTGATGAACGTGTTTCGGGAAGACATCGAAGACACCGGCCGCGAATACAGAAAAGTGATCAAAGTCCTCGAACGAGCCCCAAAGAACAACAACCAGGAATCCTAATCATCTTTGCTGGGATTGTTCATCATTGGGATGAATTAAAAAAATCACAACAAAATACAAAAAAGAAACCTCCAACAGTTACCGGAGGTTTCGAAAATCTGGTTCTGCATGAGGCGGTTGTTTCGTCAAAAGGCCCTCAGGATCCACACCGTCCTTTGTTGATCGTTCGATGACAATTTATAATTTATATTACAACGGAATATAATATTGCTCTGTGGTTTGCTGATGGTTTGGTTTCCAGGGAATTGCTCAATTGAAAATGTCTCTGGGGCAGCTTTGGGAACACTGAGTCACAAGAAAAGCCTTCCCCTGCATCCGCAGGGAAAGACCGGAGGCTGCGATGGGGAACGCAGCCCGGCTGCTGCCTGCCTTGTTGTCAGAGGCTTGCATCAGCCACTTGAAATTGCCATGATTCCCCTCTATAGAGTACATACTCTATGAGGCCAGTCTACCTGTTAAATAAGAAGAATCCAAAATTTTCAACTTATCCTTTTCTCTATCGTACAGTTGTTTTATATCAACGCTCTTCCATAAGAACAAACCAAAGCCCTCCGCAAGCGAACGCGGAGGGCTTTGGCATGAAAGCCGTTGAAAGTCATGGCATCGCATCTCCAAAAAGAGATGAAACACGATCGTACAATATACGTCTTCCCAAGTAGCAAAACACCTAAACATAGACCACGAGCGTCTGCTCGAGGATCGAGAGACGCTCGTGGAATGGACAAAAAATAGTAAGCATTACGATTAAGGGAGATGTTCCGAAGAAACATCAATAGTCCTATTTCCCAAGGTATATAAAAATAAACTTTAATGACGAATAGAATCCATAGGAAATACAATAACAGGCTTGTTCGTTCCAAGCGTAAGCTTTCCCAAGAGAACCGATGAGAACATGGATGGATGATTCCAGGATGAAAAGGGGTTTGGTGAGAACCATGCTCCGGGAATAAATATATTGGATGCCCTGATCACTCATGGGGTATCCCCCTTAAAAAGATGTTGCTAAAGAAAACGACGGGGACCTGATTCCATCCCCTTCGTTTTCTTTTTGCCTAAGAAGGTTTCATGCTACGATAGGTACATAGCCATTGTTCCGATGCCTCCGGACCTTGTTCTATGATGGATAGATAAGCCAAACGAGGATGCTCCTGAAGCGTCCTCGTTTTGTGTTATCAGGATAACGATCCGGACAAGTATCTTGGACGAACGATCGAAGGCTTCCGATGCGATCCGTCTGCCCGCCGTGTTAGCATGGCAGGCGAAGCATCAAAGGAGGATACGTATAGGCATCGGGTTTTTAGGGTGTATCGTTATCGGCATGGTCTTGATGGTCATAAATGTGCACTGGCCACCAGGGGAGGATGAGGGCCTTCGACGGATCCTGTGGCTGATGATGGCGGCTGCGGGCATCGGCGCTGTTCTGTTTCTTCGGGCTATGAGTTAATGGATTCCCACGAAGCATATACGACAGTTTTCCTCGTTGGAAGGAGGATCAAAAATCCAAGTCCGATCCAGGACTTGGATTTTTGATTGATACGCAATGTGGGTCATCATGTCGCTCGAAGTACCTTCGATATATTTAACATAATGACGATTATCAGCAGTTCCCAAATAAAAAGGAAGCAAAAACGCCTCTTTCCGTGAGGGTGTTTGCTTCCTTTTTTTATGCCTTGTCGCTTTTTTGTCTAGGGGCCAGAGGGCTTTCCTGGTTTAACATTGGTTTGCTCTTTCGTTTTTATTTGCGAGAAAGGAGCTTCTTGAATTTCTGTTGGAGCTCATCCGCCTGGTCTAAAGCCCTAACGTCGTTTAACACCTCTTTGGGCCGGCTGCCCTGACCGATGATGGCCCCCTCGTAGTGGAGGCCGATATAACGGCAAATGAGTTCGAACTGTTGGAGAAGCGGGGCGGACACTTCTTCGACGGGTTCATCATTGGCGGCCGTAATCACATAGACGTTTTTCCCTTTCAAACGTTCTTGAAAGGACCAGGCGGGATCATCTTTATACTGAGACCATCGGTCGAAAAATGCTTTAAGGGGGGCCGACATCCCAAACCAGTACAGCGGAGTTGCGAACACATAGATGTCATGATTTAAAAAATCCTCTAGCAGGGTCTCGTAGTGATCGGCCACAGGAGAAAACCCATGCCCTTCATGGCGCTGGTCAATGATCGGCTGGATGTCCCAATCCTGCAGGTAGATCCTGGTAACGTCCAGCCCTTCCGTCGCGCGGTCTGCCAACAAATCAGTATTTCCGTTCCGTCTGGAGCTTCCGTACAAGACCATGATGCTTGGCACGTTACACCACTCCTTCCGATGATAAGGGAATCGTGGCCGTTACCAGCTCCGCAAATGCACTGGCCGCTGGAGAACGCCACTGTTTCTTTTTAACGAGCATATGACTGTAAAGAGGGTCGAACGTTTCCTCGTGGTCGACAAGCCGTAGACGGCCACGGGCGATATCGTTTTCTACGGTCACCTTGGGCAAGAAGGAAAATCCCAGTCCACATTGCACCATCTGCTTGATAGCTTCAATGCTCCACAACTCCATGGGACGAAACACCGGGAGTTCGTGCTTGGC
>NZ_JBQLIB010000021.1:0-32506 GCF_056034365.1 Marinococcus sp. LNHM5E3-2.1 | reverse complement strand
CCGTGAATTCGTGCTCCGTATGCCACATTTTCATAAATCGACTTTGGAAATGGATTGGGTTTTTGAAATACCATACCCACTTCAGTACGGAGGTCTTCGACTTTGTATTTCGGATCAAAAATGTTGTTTCCGCGGTAATTAATGCTTCCGGCCATTGTGACACTCGGCACCATTTCTACCATTCGATTTAACGATTTAATAAAGGTTGACTTTCCGCAACCGGAAGGTCCGATAATCGCTGTCACGTCGTTTTGACGGACATCCATATTAATATTATATAAAGCTTGCGTTTCTCCATACCACAGGTTAAATTGATCAGCTGACATGACAATATCTTGTTGATTTGCTTGTTGTGCTTGCATTCAGATCCTCTCCTTGATCGGTTAATAACGCTTCGATAATTTATTCCGAATTAACACGGCCGTTAAGTTCATGATGACAAGCATCACGAGCAAAACAATGATACCGGCTGCAGCCACATTTTGGAATTCCTCCTGCGGACGGCTTGTCCAGTTGAAAATTTGAATCGGCATAACAGTAAACCCAGACCAGATACTATCCGGTGCGAACGAGATAAACGTCAGCGCGCCAATCATAATCAAGGGAGCGGTCTCGCCAATCGCCCGGGACAAAGCTAAAATAGAACCTGTCAGCATTCCTGGAATGGCTGCTGGGAGGAGAATACGTCTTACAGTTTGCCATTTGGAAGCACCTAACGCGTACGAAGCTTCCTGGGCCTCATTAGGTACCGAGCGAAGTGCTTCTTGGGAAGCAACCACGATAATCGGGAGAATTAATAAACTCATGGTTAAACCCCCGGCCAGTACACTTCGGCCCATTTCCATCAGACGCACGAAAACGGTGAGGCCCAATAAGCCAAACACAATGGAAGGCACACCGGCTAGGTTGGAAATATTGATTTTAATAAGGTCCGTAAATTTATTTTTATATGCATATTGTTCCAGGTAAATGGCGGTGCCTACGCCTAGAATAATAGAGACAGGAGCTGTCACGGCCATCAGCCATATGGTTCCCGTGATTGCGGCATAAATACCGGATTCTTCCGGGAAACGAGAGGCGAAATTGGTGAGGAAATCCCAGCTCAAATACGACCATCCTTGGAAAAATACCCGGGCAAATAACACGACCAACACTAGTAACGAAAATGTGATCGCGGCGATAAAAAGTCCAAAAAAGATCTTATTCACAATAAGACGAGATTTCGTTTTTTGATGAATTTCGTTTTCATGATACAAAGCCATTTAATATTCCTCCCTGAACCTTCTCGAAATATATTGTGACAGGAGGTTCATGATTAACGTAAAGACAAACAGCGTCATCCCGACAGCATAAATACTGTAGTAAATCGTAGAACCGAACGAAGCGTCTCCCAAACTGACTTGAACAATATACGCCGTCATTGTCTGAATCGATTCGGTCGGGTCCGCAGTCAATTTCGGTGTCGCCCCGCCTGCGACGGTCACAATCATGGTTTCACCAATCGCACGGGACAAGGCAAGGACAAAGGAAGCAATAATGCCGGATAGTGCTGCAGGAAGGACAATTTTTACCGCTACTTCAAATTTGGTCGCTCCCATCGCGAGGGCCCCTTCGCGCATCGCATTCGGAACGGCACTCATGGCGTCTTCGGATAACGACGCAATCATCGGAACGATCATGATACCTACCACGATACCCGGGCTCAAAGCGTTAAATAAGGGCAAATCGATAATATTTTGAAGCAACGGGGTGACAAATGTCAGCGCGAAGTATCCATACACAATTGTTGGGATCCCAGCCAATACTTCTAGAATCGGTTTAATGATGCGCCGGGTACGATCACCCGCATATTCACTTAGAAATATAGCGCTTGCCAGTCCCACTGGAATCGCTACAATCATGGCAATCAGAGCAATTAGCAATGTTCCACTAATTAACGGGAGGATGCCGTAGGAGGCGTTATCAGCCACAAATGGATACCATTCCGTTCCAGTAATAAAATCGCTAAAAGGCACACGATTAAAAAACGTAATCGTTTCAAATAACAGGGTCAGTACAATGCCAATAGTCGTGATAATGGATACAATGGCACATACAAGAAAGATAAAAGGCACAAGTTTTTCTATGACCTGTCCCCAGGATCCCCCTTTTTGTTTATTTTTTCGAATCTCCGCTGAAACGGATTCCGATGACTTATTCATGGTGCTTCCTCCTTTACAAAGCGAAGAGAGTGGGAGCCTTTCCCCCACTCTCGCAACTAATCAAGGTGCTTGATTGTTGAATGCTACTCTTCAGCAATATTATTTAATTCATCAACTTGCTCCTGGTAATCTTCTTCCGGCAGTGCCACATATCCTACCTCTTCCACCAAGTTACCAGCATTTTCAAGTGCAAACTGCATGTATTCATGGACGGATTCGTTTTCCTGAATCGATTCGTTATTCACATATACATAGAGCGGGCGAGATAACGGCTCATATTCATTGCTTTGGACTGTCTCATGCGAAGGTTCTACCTGGTCACCTTCACTATTTTCAATAGGAACTACTTTTAACGAATCCTGATTTTCCTCGTAGTACGCGTAGCCAAAGTATCCAATAGCGTTCTGTGAGCCCTGTACGCCCTGTACGAGAGTATTATCGTCTTCCGATAAGGAAGCATCCCGGTCAATCGCCTGTTCATCTAAAATCACTTCATCAAAATAATCATACGTACCAGAATCGGTTCCCGGACTGTACAATTCAATTTCTTCATCCGGCCATTCTTCGCGAACGTCGGACCATGTCTCTACGTCACTATCCTCTAGAAAAATAGATTCTAGTTCATCTGTCGTTAAGTAATCGACAAAATCATTTTGTTCATTTACGACCACGCTTAGGCCATCATAGGCAATTTCAAATTCCGTGTACTCAATGCCGTTTTCTTCGAGCTGTTGCTCTTCTTCTTCGGAGACCGGCCGGGACGCATTTTGGATATCTGTTTCACCATTGATAAATTTTTCAAAACCGCCGCCCGTTCCAGAAACACCGACAGGAGCATTTCCTCCACCTTCTTGAGCTGCATATTCTTCAGATACAGCTTCCATGATTGGGAATACGGTCGAAGAACCATCAATCGCAATGTCTTCCGCTTCGCCGCTAGCTTCTTCCTGACCACCATCGTCTTGTCCTGTTTCTTCCGGTGATTCTGTGCCATCCCCTTGACCACATGCCGCCAATGTTAATGCGGAAGCTGCAAACATGGATGCTCCAAACCATTTTTTCATTCCTGTTTTCCCCCTAAGCGATTAGTATGTATATATTCCTATTGCTGAACCACTACCAATAGTAAAGGGAAAGCATTAACCTACTATGAACTGAATGTAAAGATTGTGTAAATTTATAAACAGAGGTTAACGTTTTATATGTTTATTTCAATATTCTTGAAAATAACAGAAACTTCTCCTTCCGAAAGTTCGTGCACTTTCCTTTCCAACGTTTCCTGCATGCGTGATCCCATCTAGGATCCTAGGAGTTTTTTTAATGGAAGACGAACACGGGCCAGAGGAAAAATTGATTGGAATCGCTGATGGAGATCCGTTTTTCAGCGGAACACGAGAGCTTAATGAGCTCCCTGAGCAAACATTGAAAGAACTCAGTCACTTCTTTCAGCATTATAAGGATTTAAAAAAGAAGAAAGTAACTATTCTTGAAGGGGAAAAAAGCATTCCGCGCTTAAATTATTGAGAGATATTCAAACAAGGTACATTAACCACTAGAAAAAGGCTGGATCGCGTAGAAACCCCAAATCGTATACATGTGTTCTTTCGTCTCCACGATTCGGGGTTATTTTAATTCTATGACCAGGTTATATGCTCTATGATTTTAATTAGTTCTTTTATGAAAATGTCTGTGTTTACATATCGGCCCTTATCGGAAGTTAAAGCTTCTATGATAATCATAATTAACGTCAAAAAACATTTTTATGATTATCATACAAACAAGTTATTAAAAATTGGTTTTTATAATTATCATACAGTGATACTATTAAGACATGAACATAAAATGTTCTTATATGATTATTATAAAAATGGGGGTCTATGATTATTATGGAAGTTGAATATAGACTGAAGCATCTTGCAGAAGAATTAAATATAACTGAATCAGCTGCCAGAAAATATTATGGTTTATTCGAAGAGAATGGCCATAAATTTGATAGAAATAAGCAGAGTTATATTGTATTCAATAGACAAGACGTTGAGCTTTTCAAAAAAATGATTGAGCTAAGAGACGAACAAGGATTAAAGCTCCAAGATGCAGTGCAGCGTTCTATAATTATCATAAACGGAAGCGATTATAATAATCATAGAAATGATTTAAGTATAAATGATCCTGTGAACTATATGCAGAGTTTAAACGACAAGATGGATGACATAAAAACTTTGCTTAAAGAACAAAATGAGGTCATCCATGAACAAAGACAGTTTATGACAAAGCAACAAGAAACTATTGAACATCTGAAAAATTATGTAGATGAGCAAAAAGAGCAAAAATTGTTAAAAGAAAAATTAGAAGAAGAGATACAACAGAAAGAGGAAGAGAAAGAAGAGCAAAATTCAACTTCTTTAGAGGAAGATACTGGAGAAAAGAAAAAAGGATTCTGGAGTCGTCTATTTGGATATTAAAACTTTAAACTTGGTTTGCTAATTTTTAGGCATTCCGCTAAAATGTACTTAATACAGACGAAACAGCCAGGCGGCAACCTGACTGTTTCAGAGTTTTTCCTGCTAATCCAACAGAAAAGATATGATTTGTAAATAGTGTATCATATTCTCTTATCTATGCAAGGGAAACGTTCATCTATTTATACATAACATTTTTTGGATAATGTATTTATAAGCAGGAGAAACTCTCAAACAAAAATTAATTGTTGGGAGTTTTTTTATGTCTAGATTTGTAAATATTTTTGAAGAGTATAAATTGAAACATGTTCAAGTACCTAAAGTATTTTTGACTGGTGAAGGCCAATACCGAGACATGTCTAATGATGCAAAAATGGCCTGGGCAATCTTAAGAGATCGTTGGACTTTAAGCAAAAAAAACGGATGGTTTGATGATAATGGTGATATCTATTTTATTTTCACCCAAGAAGAAATTTGTAAACGCTTGGGAGTTTCGGTTTCAAAATGGCAGCGCGTACAAAAACAATTAAAAGAATTAGATTTATTACATACCAAACGAATGGGTCAAAATAAAGCAAATCGTATATATTTAAAATGGCCAGAAATCAGTAAAGAAGATGTCTATGAAATGGACGACATGGATTCACAACCTGAAGAAGAAACTAAATCTCTTGAGCCAGTAGGGAAGTTTCAAAATGAAATATCCGGAAGTTTCAAAATGAAATATCCGGAAGTTTCAAAACGAGACTCTAACGATACTGAATCTAGCAATACTGAATCAAACGATACTGAAGAAGTTCTTGTTAACAAGAATAAACAGGTTAACAATATATATTCTTCTAATAATTTCTCTTCAAAAGAACAAGAAGAAGTCGACCAAATAGAACGGGAATTTCATCAGAAAGGGTTATCTCTTGCTGTCATTCAACGAGTTCGTCAAGAAGTCGAATCGAACAATAATCACGTGCGTCATTTACGAGCCTATTACCGTCGTTGTTTGGAGAATACGTTACACAAGCACCATTTAAAGCGAGATATGATTGACCAGCCTTATCCGCATTTACCAGCTAATCATCCGCTGAACTATAACTGGCTGCAGGATAACTGATAAACCCAGAAGAGGGGGGAATTCGATGGCAGGAACCATCTCCAAAATCAATCGAAGTGTGAAACAGTTGGAAAAAGAATTAACGACGATCGGTTTCACCGTGAAGGTGGAATCGGCTTCCGATAGCATGACGCAGTACTTGATTGTAAATCAGGGAGACGTTCCGGGAATTACGGTAAGTGATCGCCGATCCAAAGGGAAAAAACTAGCGCAGTGGGCCGCCGAAGTCGTGGTCACTGCTTCTACGGAAACTTATGAGATCAATACGTATAAGGATCCGGAAACCAAACAGCCCTTTACCCATTACGTTTTCTCGTCGCATAAAGCGAACAAGATCCCAAAACTCTGGAAAGCTTTTGGAAACGAAGCAACGTAAGCCTCGTTGATCATGAACACCCCCTAGAGCAAACACAGCGATCCCATGAGCATCATTTCATCTGTTATTAGGATTGAGGGAAAAGAAAGAACAGCCAAACGTTTCTGTGGCTTCTCAGAGCCTTTCAAGATGTGCGGGATGGATCCGACTATCGAAAAAGAAAAGAAGCATCTGGTTGATCGATCAACCATCGATGATTGCTGCAACCATTTCTCCACGACCTTAACGATAGATGACTCAGCTAAGGGTCCATCGATCTGCTAAGACAGAACCAAAATCAGCCATCAACAGACACATCATCGTGTGCGATCGCTCCATGATCAAGTCATCATGAAAAAGACCATTGGCGCTTGGATATTAGGCATCATGGAACCAGGTATTGGCTTTATTTGGATCCATGACCTGCAATAAAAGCCTCAAAACCTGTACTCAAAAGTGTCACAGACCCCCGGTTTTGTACTCAATCCTGTCACAGCCCTGTCTCAAATGTGTCACACAGCGCCATTTTCAAGATATCACCCATAAAACCCGGCACTGCCGGGGATAGCACAGCGTGATATCATTTTTCCCTTATGCTCTTTTCTATTTTTTTGATCTTGCAGGGGGAGTGTTCGGATAGGAAGGTATCATGGAACAGGAAAAGAGCAGTACATAAACCAATAACCATTCAATGATTTAGGTCGAAGGCATCTTCGTTCGAAGCCCCTAGACGTCCAAGAACAAGCAACGAATCATTCACCATTATTAGAGGAGGTTTCCGTATGCCAAGCATTCAATCCCGTCTCCGTTTGTCGCCTGAAGCAGCCGAATACGTGCAGCAGTTACAAGAGCAGCGAAACCATAAAACGCTATCGAAAACGATCGAAGAAATTTTGTTAGAACACAAGCGTCAACGCGAAATGCACCAACGACTCCACGATACGACGATGAGAATCGCTAACCACATGCATCAAAAAGTGGACGAGGAAATGCAGAACCACTTTCAACGGTTACAACACGGTGTGAACAATACGGACTACCATTCGCAAGTTCTTTTGGAACTGCTGAACGGTTTCATGGTGAACAGCGGTATTCGTGACATCATGCCAAGCAGTGAGTTCACCTCGAAACCATACCAGACGGCGAAAGAAGAAGTGAATGATCGGATTGCGCACCAAAAACAGCGCAAAGATGATGCGAAAAACAAACGCTCGAAGTGGTAGGAGTCATCTAGATAAATCGGATAGGCAGGGACAAAGCATGCCCTACAAAGCAATCCAATTGCCGGATGGTTGTTCAAAGAAGAGTAGGCAAAAGATTGAACACATGCTTCATCAAGAAGCACGGAATGGCTAGACATGACATAGCATGACAAATCAAACGATCCTTGGTTTTACGGAAAGCGTGCTTGCTGTTTTTTATAAAGCCGAGGTTGATGATTGATGAAACAATAACCAAATGACGTATGTATTGTATACTCAATGTTGTTCGACGAACGATGGGTTCGTGCGAACTTCTTTTGGTCGATGTTCTTATTCGTTATCTCAACGAAAACCGGACAGGGAAACAGCAAAAATCAAACACCCTACCTGTCATGCTATGAGCTCCTTTTGGAACACATCCCCTGTAACGATTAAAAATTTGGAAGAGCATAAGGGAAAAGTGACCCCAGACGAGCTGGGGTATCCGGCAGTGCCGGATTTTTCATGGGGACATCAAAAAGGCGTTTTGTGACACGTGTGAGACAGCGCTGTGACAAAATTGAGTACAAAACCGGGGGTGTGTGACAGTTTTGAGTACAGGTTTTAATGCTTGGATAACCGGCCAACGATCAATTGTTGACCAACCCCTGGTCAAAAAACGCCCCATTCCTGCCAACCATCAGAGCTTATACCGTGTTCCCGATCGAGCTCTTGGAATGCTCGAAACGTGGTCCAACTTGAAACCAACATCAATCTCAACATGAACCAAGCTTGTTCATGATTGGAACTCAATCGAGTAACAAAACATGGATGTCATCGTAAGCCAATGAAGCAGCATCATACACAGCAAAAGCCAACAACGAAACAGGAAATCGTTCCATCATCGACTGGATGAGGACCAACGATTGAACATATAGTTACCTTTTATTGATCATTTATTGAAGGGAAGAGAGACACATGAAAACAAACAATACGATTGCTGCCTTTCATATTATCCGTCGGGAAGAAAACGGCTCGCTGGTGTTAAACACGAACCAGTTATACACCTGGAACATTCCCAAACGCTTGCGCGAAGATCCGATTCAGCAGGGAGATATCGTCCTTGTGAATACCAATCATGGACGACGAACGGTGCTCGTGATGAATGTCTTTCGCGAAGAATTTGAAGAGACCGGAAAAATGTATAAGAAAGTCGTGAGCGTGGTCGAACGAGCGCCTGCTTCCCCCGCCCAAGAAGCATAACGATCCATCCATGGTGTTATTCATCTAGCATCTGTACATATTGAATAACCCTATCATATAGGGTAAGATAGAAGGGTATCAGGAGGGCTTATGCATCGAGAATTCATTTATACCCCGACGTTCGATAAACGCTGGGAACGACTGAAGTTGTCGGATACCGATTTACGAGAACTGGAGCAACTGTTACTGGAAGATCCGGAACGGGGAGACACGGAAACAGGAACAGGCGGCATTAAAAAAATGCGTTTTGCTCCTTCTCGTTCGAACCAGGGAAAAAGTGGTTCGTACCGTGTGGTCTATCTCAATATCCCCGTGACCCATCGAACGATTTGCATTTTGATTTTCACGAAATCGGAACAAGCAAGCTTATCGAAAGAAGAAAAAAACGAATTAAAGAAACTGTCCATCCAGTTGAAACAACTATATGGCCAGCCATAAGGAGGCGTTAGACATGGGATCTTCTCTTTTTGACGAGATGAAAAAAAGCATGGAAGAAGCAGTGGCTTTTGGCGAAGGCGATCAAACGAAAGGCCGGAAAAAAAACGTAGCCATTAAAGCGTTGCAAGTGTTTACGCCCGAAGAGATTAAGCAATTGCGCGAGCAGCTGCAGTTTACCCAACGCGTCTTTGCTCAGGTTTTAGGGGTCTCTACCAAAACAGTGGAAGCGTGGGAAAAGGGAACGAATACGCCAAGCGGTTCCTCTCGTCGGCTTCTCGAAATTTACTGGAACCATCCCGATATTGCCGAACAAGAAGTCACCGAAAACGTGTGAGAGCATTGAGGATGGAAATGGAAACATCAAATAGAAGAAACGTAGCCGTTTTCGATTCCATCGTTTCGAACGGCTACGTTTTGTTTACATAGCAGATTATCATTTCATCTACCGTATGGGTTAAGTATTGTATGGCCGAACTATTTTGGTCCCAAGCATGTAGGAAGTATTAAAAGTATTGCTCAAATGGTGATGGTAATTGGTTCGGTTTTGGGACCGTTGCCCTTTGGTTTATTTTATGATTGGTTTCATAGCTATACGGCGATATTGTGGTTGATAATGATTCTTCCATCCATAGCCGCAGTTTTTGCTCTTTGGTCGTCGAAGCCGTCTTATGCTTAGTTTACGAAGAAAAGAACGCCTCTCACTTGTTTACCGGTGAGAGGCGTTCTTTTTTTAATCTTCATTATAAATGTTCTCCATGCTGCAGCCGGCGGATGTATTCGCGCAAATCTTCTTTTCGCACACGCCAATGCCTCCCGATTTTAAATCCCGGGATCCGGCCTTCCTGGACGAGTTTGTATGTAGTTACTTCGCTGATTTGGAGGTATTCGGCGACTTGGGCCACGGTCATGATGTCATGTTCTTGATCCATAAGGAAAACCTGCCTTTGCGTAGGTACTTCATGCCTATTCTATCCTGTTTCGATGCAAAGGACAAATCAAAGTCCATAGACGTTCAACGTATGACAAAATCTAGCATAAGAAGAAAAATATAGATGATTCTAGAGGCATGATGAAAAGTTTTCATGATGTAAACGCTTAAGATTGGAAAATCCATTGCAAACCCGATCATAATTATATAATCTGTTATAGTCAGTTATAAATGATTATAATAGAAATCATTAAAAATAGTTCGATTGAATGATTTACCAATAGAAAAAGAAAGAGGGTATGTATGCACACATTATCAATAAAGGACCAATGGTTTGGCAACATTAAAGGAGATGTGCTGGCGGGAATTGTGGTGGCTCTAGCGTTAATTCCAGAAGCCATCGCCTTCTCTATTATAGCCGGTCTCGATCCGATGGTTGGCCTGTATGCTTCGTTTTGTATTTCTGTCGTTATTGCTTTCATTGGTGGACGCCCGGGAATGATTTCGGGTGCTACCGGAGCGATGGCGTTATTAATGATTACATTAGTGGCGGATCACGGCGTTGAATACTTGCTGGCAACGACCATTTTAACCGGAATTTTACAGGTGCTCTTTGGCGTCTTCAAACTGGCTCGTTTCATGAAATTTATTCCGCGATCGGTGATGGTTGGGTTTGTGAATGCGTTGGGGATTATGATTTTCACCTCTCAACTGCAACACTTTGCGAACGAAACATGGATTATCTATGCGCTGGTTGGACTTACGTTAGCGATCATTTATTTGTTTCCATTTGTGTCTAAAACGATCCCCTCCACGCTCGTAGCCATTATTATTGTTTCCGCCGTAGCGATATTTATGAATGCCGGTGTACGAAATGTGGGAGACATGGGGGCTTTGTCTCAATCGCTGCCGATGTTTGCTTTCCCTAGCATTCCTCTCAATATGGAAACCCTGGCGATTATTTTTCCTTATGCTTTAGCGTTAACGATTGTCGGTATTTTGGAATCCCTGCTGACGGCTTCTATTGTAGACGATATGACCGACAGCGAAAGTGATAAGAACAAAGAGAGCCGAGGCCAGGGGATTGCGAACATGATCACCGGCTGTTTCGGGGGCATGGCGGGCTGTGCCATGATCGGTCAATCGGTGATCAACGTGAAATCGGGCGGGAATGGCCGCTTATCTTCCCTGGTGGCCGGCATGGTCCTCATGTTTATGATCATCGCCCTTGGAGGCATTGTCGTGCAGATTCCGATGGCTGCGTTAGCAGGAGTGATGATTATGGTAGCCATTGGCACCTTTGATTGGTCATCCATTCGAAATATTCATAAAGTGCCTTTGTCGGATGCTGCAGTGATGATCGTCACGGTCCTCACCGTCGTAATTTCACATAATTTGGCGTACGGCGTGCTGGCGGGTGTCGTTCTCAGTATGATTTTCTTCGCCGTAAAAATTTCCAAGGTCCGGGTATTGTCCTTGTACACCAACGGGGGACGCAAACGTATTTACTACGTCCGGGGGCAGTTGTTCTTTGCCTCGGTCAATGATTTTCAGGATTCGATTGATTATAAAGATACGGTGGATGAAGTGGAGTTTGATCTGCGGGAGTCCCACCTCTGGGACGACTCTGCTATCGGCGCCCTCGATAGTGTCGAAACCAAGTTGGAGCAGCAGGGCATTGAAGTGACGTTTATCGGACTAAACAGTGAAAGTGCCCGGTTATTGAATCGGTTGGGCGGCGTGTCTAAAACGTCCGGGCATTAATGCAAGGAAAAGGAGGTACGCTTATGTACCAGCATATTTTATTAGCTACCGATGGATCGGAGCACTCCCATCGAGCGATTGAACAAACGCTTCGTATGGTCTCTCCTTATGAGCAGGAGGTTTCGATAGATTTGATCTACGTTATTGATAGCGAGATGTCCAAATCCAATGTCTTGCATCATGGGGATTCGGAAGCGATAGCTGTCAAACGGAAAGAGATGTTATCAGACAAAGTCGAATACTTGGAAGCACGGGGTATTCAAACCGAGACGGTGCTTTTGCATGGGTCGCCAGCTGATAAAATTGTGGCGTATGCCAATGACCGTGATTATGACTGTGTCGTTGTGGGGAGCCGCGGCCGAAATAAACTGCAAACGTTTATCTTAGGAAGCGTTAGTCATCAGGTGATTAAGCACGTGCAGGCCCCCGTCATGATGGTGAAATAAATAATAATGAATGATGTTCGATGACACGTGCAGCCTTGAAATTCAGGATGCATGTGTTTTTTCATCTGCAGCTTCTAGGAACACTAATCATATGAATCCAAGCTCAGAAAAGAAAGGATGCCACCATGCCAGACAAGAGGAAAAGCGAGGAGGAACAGGATCGTCTGCGAATACAAGAACTTCAATCTTCGATGACGCATGCGAATGAAGAAGAACAGAAAAGAATCATTACGAGCATCGTGCTGTTACAAGAACAGCTGCGTCAAAAGGAAAAAGAACACGGGGAGTAAATGCTTCCCCGAAGTAATACATAAAGAAAGGAAGATACCATGGCCTATCCGTACGACGACCCGGCGTTTATCCAAGAACAACAGCGCCTGCAGCAGACAAGAGACTATATCTATGAGGTGCTTGAATCCTCTGTCGACAATCAATCGACCTACCAGCAAAATATCAAAGAAGCCCTCGTGGAACTCGACCATTTGGACAGTAGTTTAAGCTATGTGAACACGCTAGCCAATGCCCAGCTGCTGGAAATGTCGAATAAAGAATACCGGGGCCTTATCCGTGTGAAGGACGAGCCGTACTTTTCGCGTATTGATTTTATACGGGATGCTACCGGGCAGACGGAACAGTTGTATATTGGAAAGACCTCGTTAACAAAAAACGAGACCCAGGAACCGGTGATCATTGACTGGCGTTCGCCTATTGCCAATCTGTATTACGAAGGCAGTCTCGGTCCGGCGTCGTACGAGGCCGAAGGGGAAAAGCATGAGGGAGAACTATCATTGAAACGGCAGTTTGAGGTACAGAAAGGGAAACTGCAGCATATGCAGGATATTGATCTTACAGCGAGAGATCAGATGCTGCAGGACGCGCTGTCGACCAATGCAGAAAAACGGTTGAAAGACATTGTGACCACCATTCAGGCCGAACAGAACCGCATTATTCGTGCCGATATGGACAAACCATTGATCGTCCAGGGCGTGGCCGGGAGTGGAAAAACAACCATCGCCATGCACCGGATTTCTTATTTTATTTATACGTATGCAGACACCTTTGATCCGGAAGATATGATGATACTGGCACCCAATCAATTGTTTCTTCATTATATTTCCGGGGTTTTACCGGAACTTGGCGTGGAAGAGGTGCGTCAGACGACGTTTCAGGACTTTTTCATGGCGGCGATGGGGAAAAAATATACCATTCAGTCGTTGGACTACCATTTATTGAACTTCCTTGAAGGAACGGAGGAGGGGGATCGTAACGTTTCCTGGATTCCTGCTTTTAAGGGATCGATGGCGTGTAAAGACATGCTTGAAGCCTATGGAAACGCTATGGCCGAGAAGCTGATTGAGGCAGAGGATCTCATCGTGGATCGTTTTACACTTATTGAGGCGTCGCACGTGAAGCAGCTGTATCATGACCAGTATGGCTACATGCCGGCTTTTCAACGCATCGATAAAATAAAAAAAGTCATTACGGCAGCAGCCAAAAAAGAAATCAAGCGAATTATTGCCGAAGTGAAAGAGGTCTACGAAGACCGCATGGAAAAAGTGCGATCGAACGTCCGGGATCCGGAAAAACGAAGAGAAATGGTGGTCCAGCTCATGGACGAGCAGGAGGCGTACGCAAAACGATTAGAGGAAGAAGCCTCAGAAGCCATTCAAGCCTATGGAAAACAGTTTACCAAACCCGATATTCATACGATGTATAAAAACCTCATGCAGGATGCCGGACAGCTGAAAGCGTTTGGATGTTTTTCAGAGGACGAAGCCGAACAGCTGGCCGGTTACCAACAGCAGGTCTTAAAAGGAAAAAAAATAGAAGCAGAGGACGCTGCGCCGTTGTTATACCTCCAGCATAGACTTGCGGGCGTAAAGACGAAGCATCAGGCTAAAAATGTGGTGATTGATGAAGCCCAGGATTACAGCCTGCTTGAGTTATATACGCTGCGGGCGGTGACCAAAACCAAACTCTTTACCATCCTGGGTGATCTTTCCCAGGGGATTCACAGTTATCGGAGTATACAGCACTGGGAGGACGTGCAGACCTATGTTTTCCCGGAGGCCACGTACACCACGCTTAATCAGAGCTATCGTACGACACAGGAAATCATGGAGAAAGCCAACCAGGTTCTGAAACAAAGTGTCAACCAGAAGCTACCCAAAGCCCGGCCGGTCGTTCGTCATGGGGAATCGCCGGAAGTCGCCTCTTTTCAGCATGACAAGGAGGCAGCGGTACGTATCGAAGCGCGGGTGAACGATCTAAGAACCGATGGCACTCCTTCCATCGCGGTTATTGGAAAAACGATGAACGAGTGCCGGCAACTGCATCGGGCACTGGAAAAACATACGACTGTAGACAGTTATGTATTGGGAGAAAAGGAAGATTTTCGAGAAGGGGAATTGGTCCTTGTTCCTTCTTACTTGGCCAAAGGGCTAGAATTTGATGCCGTTTTTGTTTACATGGAGCAGGACATGTATCATCCAGGCCGGGAACTAGACGTGAAGCTGTTGTATGTTGTGATGACACGGGCATTACATTACTTGGAATTCGTCGTACATCAGCGTCATGTAGATGTTTTAGAAGAATGGATATAGTGGAGAATCGGGCGGGGGTGGGGGTATTCGTACGATGATCTCCCTGGTCCCCGAAGGGAAGATAATTTCATCTACCGTATGGGTTTACCCTTTAAAAAGGAAAAGTTGCGCCAAATATTGGATAAGATCTTTTATTCATCCGCGCTTTCGGAAACGTTTCCCAGAAGCCTAAATTGACAGGAGTTTCTTTATCTTTTTATTAACGTAATGACAATTATCAGAAGTTTTTTATTAACAAACAAGCATTTCAATCTTTCAGGAATAAAAAAGATAGCGTTCATTTGATGAATACGGTTGTGAAATGTAGATGTTTTTCCCTTTTCCTACTAGGAGGGATAAATATGTCCATCTTCTTTACGATAAGGGTGTAAACTGTTTGAAGAAGGGGAATTAAAGAAAGTCTTAGTACATATCCTAGTTAGGAGATATTTTATGAATGATAAAAGCACCACAGGGACAAATTCAATTTTAGATAATCCACAAAACATTATTTCAATTTTATGCATTTTGGCCATTCTGGCGCTTTCTTTCATTTCTTACCAGATATCAGGCTGGCAGTATGTGATTCTGCTCTGGGTTGGTTTTCTTCTTGGATTTTCTCTTTTCCACGCCCGTTTCGGTTTTTCGGCCGTTTACCGGCAGATTATTGAAAAAGGCAATACGGAAATGCTCCGGGCTCATATGCTGATGCTTATCCTCGTATCGACCTTTTCAGCTGCTATTTTTATTGGCGGTGCGGCTTTGTTTGGCACAGGCCCTTTTCCGGCACTTTCCGCTGTGAGTGTTGGATTGATAGCTGGTGCGTTCATTTTCGGTTTTGGCATGGAAATAGGCAGCGGCCTTGCCCCCTCTTCATTTTACGAAGCAGAGGGCGGCAGAACCGCCTTGCTTTGCACATTGGCCGGCTTTACGGCGGGGGCAGTGGCAGGGGCCGCCCATTTTGGATTTTGGAACACGTCCCTTCCTTCGTTTGAGCCGGTATCGCTCGCAATGGATACGGGCATCGGTTACATAGGGGCCTGGCTGATTCAGGTTATTTTTCTCGGACTAGTTGCTTTTGGCTCGTACGTGCATAAAAAGCGAACGAGGCCTCCGGCTCTTCCACCGCTGCCTTCCGCTGCAAGCTGGAGCCGGATCATTTTCGGCTCCTGGCCGCTGTGGGTGGGCGCTGTTATTCTGGCAGTATTAAATGCGCTGATCTTTCTCGTGCAGGGGGAGCCCTGGAAGCTGACAGCCTCCTTTACGCTATGGGGGTCAAAGATAGCGACGGCTCTTGGAATGGATGTGAGCGGGTGGACATACTGGATTGAACAGAATCAGTTTGTTGCGCTCAATCAACCAGTGCTGATGGATTCCATGAGCATCATTAATTTCGGTGTCATTCTGGGGACTATAGTAACTCTGGCAATGAACCGTCAAATCCGGTTTTCGAAAATCCCCCTGCGGGTTGCTTTAATCGCCCTGATTGGGGGAGGGCTGATGGGATACGGGGCGAGTATTTCATTTGGTGCCAATATTGGGGCTTATTTCAGCGGTATCGCTTCCTTTAGTCTGCATGCATGGTTATGGCTTATCATGGCTGTTCTTGGTGTGTACACTGCCTACTATATCAGCCATCGGCTGCCGTTGTATCATTACGAAGAAGGAAAGCGCACGGGGAAATAAGGATAGGATAGCTATCTCAAAATGAATTGATCCCCGTCAAGTAGATAATAAAAATAAGTAAAACTGTAAGCGGCTTGATTCTGTATTCCATTAAAGGCAAGCCGTTTAAATATTCCTGGTATCGTTGGTGATTGTAAAACCGAATATAGCGACGAATCGCTTCTACCAAGTCTTCATAGGTGGCATAAAACGAGTCTAGTTTTGAGGAAAGAAAGAATTTTCATCGATATATACTGAATAAAAAAGCATGATCACTTCATCTTTCTCTCTAGTATGTGATTTTATAAAGCAAACGTTTAGGTTTCATTTCTATTTCTTCGTTTTATTAGTCATAAATTTCACATCTCATATTATCATATTAAATAGGTCGAAATGCTATCTTCATGGCTAGGGATTTGTTGTTAGATGTTCGCCCCCATCGGGTATGGTCTATAAAAATAAATTTCAAATCTAAAGCCATCATGCATGGTTTTCCGAAAGGAGCGCAAAAACGTGAAACGTTGGTTCAACATTTTTATCGTCCTCCTTGTGATGCTGGGAGCTTCCAGTACCCTGGCCGCCTGTGGAGATGATGAGAAATCCGATGGTATGCCGGAAGAGTTTCCGAATAATGAAGATGAATAGTTCAGAGGACGGTTCCACCCCTCATCCAATACCTTTAAAGGAGAGAGTCGATGTTTAAGCTTGTCTTAACCCTGTCGAATACGCATCAGATTTCGCATAAAGTCCCCAACGAAGATGATGCTCTTGATTTGTATTTTACTATTCAGCGCGCGATGAGTTCCGGCACCGACGAACAACCGCCAGACGTCTTAACCTTGGGAGACGCTTTGCTCGTCCGCACCGACGCTGTCGTCTCCTGCGAGCTAAAAGGCCCACGAACGCAGTAATCAGGGAACAGCTCTCCAGAGAATATTCTCTGGAGAAGAAGGACATGAAACGAAAGAGCAATTCTCTTCTCGGTCAAAGCTGCCTTTTCTTTGCTGTTACTCCCATCATTTATTTGTAAAGAAGGTGTACCTGTTGTTCTTAACCATGACGGAAAACGAGACGACCCTTGCTATTATTCAAGCAGTAAAGGAAGGAAAAAAACAAACCGTACAGGATATCATGCAGGAATTACAGCCATATGATATGGCTCAACAATACCTTCATGTCCCCGAGAAGCATCGTCAAAAATTACTGACGTATCTTTCTGTGGAAGAACTTTCTGATTTGGTCCAGGAACTGGAAAAAGAAGAACAGCTGGACGTTTTATACAAATTGGGCAACGACCAATCAACAAAAGTGCTCGATGTCATGGAAAATGATGACTTGGCTGACCTTTTGACAGACCTGGAGCCAGAACGAACGGAAGCATTGCTGGCCGACATGGATCAAAAGGAAGTCACCGCTGTTCAAACCTTAATGAGCTACCCTCCAGAAACAGCTGGAGGCATTATGACGGACCGTTATGTCTCCATTCCTAAGCATTACTCTGTCCAGGAGGCCGTGGATAAACTTAAACATTTTGCCGAAATTGCCGAATACCTAAACTATTTGTACGTTGTTGATGACAATCACGATCTAGTGGGTGTCGTTTCTTACAAAGACTTATTGCTAAACCAACTTCAACATAACATTGAAGATATCATGTATTCCCGGGTGATAAAAGTCGATGTACATATGGATCAAGAGGAAGTGGCCAAAATAATTTCGCGCTATAATTTCATCTCGATCCCTGTCGTCGAGTATGAAAACAAACTGGTAGGTGTTATTACCGTTGATGATATTATCGATGTGGTTATCCAGGAAGCGAACGAAGATATCGAAAAACTGTCCGCCACCGGTAAAGCCATTGATTTTGATACGAAGCCACTTACCGCAGCCTATAGACGCTTGCCGTGGTTAATTCTATTACTGTTTATCGGCCTTATTTCGGGCAGCATTATTGATGGATTTTCTGCCACGTTGGAGACCGTGGTGGCATTAGCCTTTTTCATGCCCATGATAGCCGGAATGACAGGGAACACAGGAACCCAGTCCCTTGCCGTTGTCGTGCGGGGCTTGGTATCCAACGATTTGGATGTAAAACAGGTCATGAAACTGATTGCTCGCGAATTGTGGGTCGGGATTATGATTGGGATTACCTGCGGTATCATGATCGCGTTGATTGCATTTATATGGCAAGGGAGCTTTACGCTAGGACTCGTCGTTGGCAGTTCCTTATTAATGACGTTAATCATTGGTACGTTAGCCGGAACCATCATTCCTCTCATTCTATATAAATTCGACGTTGACCCTGCTGTGGCATCCGGGCCCCTCATCACTACGATCAATGATATATTATCGTTGCTGATCTATTTTGGCATGGCCACCATGTTCATTTCGCAGTTAATGTAAATGGAGGTACCACGATGATTCGCTATTTCATCCATATGTTTTTGTTTTTTTGTGGATTTTTTCTTTTTATCTTTTCGATGATACTTCCAGGTGATTTAGAAATCGTGCAACTTCTCATTGGCCTGGGTTTCATGATTATATTTGGATTAAAACTTCGCAAATCGAGACAAACGTTCTAATATGTTCGATCTGCCCCTCTGGAGATCTACTCGTATGAATCCCAGACATATGATGAGAGTAATGAGGATCAAAAGAACTTACATAGAGCAGGGGTCTTCAGATAAGACCCCCTTGCTCTTTTATGTTATAGGTGGGCCACTCCATCCTTTTCTCGTGCATATCTAATACCGGAATGATTAATGAGAAATCACCAGCACGTAAACAATCGCCAGTGGTTCATAATTTTCTTTTCATCCCACGTTTGAGTACATATGGCACGGGAATCATAGAAACTTGAACGTTTTTAATACTCAAAGCAAGAGATTGTAGGAGGTGAGACACATGTTATCGTTTATTTGGAGTTTAATCATCGGTGGCCTCATTGGTTGGGCTGCCGGAGCTTTGACCGGTAAAGGCGTGCCTTTTGGTATCATTGGTAATATTATCGCTGGCTTTATCGGAGCAAGCCTGGGAACGGCCCTACTCGGAAGCTGGGGACCGGCGATCGGTGGCTTCTCAATCATTCCCGCTCTCATCGGGGCTATTGTATTAGTTCTGATCGTTAGCGCTATTTTTAACGCTGTTCGAAAAAAGAAATAATGGTCATCCATGGAAGGTCTTTTCTTAAAGGCCTCCCCTGCCGGCAAGCCTCTATACTCTAGAGGTTGTCGGCAAATTTTTTATGATATTGTAAGAACAAATAGCATGGCCTTTGATGTATAATCAAAATGAGTATTTTCTCGAACCTTCGTCGTCTCTACCCGCATTTCCGCAACCATACCAATAATGATTGCGCCTCATTGCCTCTTCGGATATAATATCGCCTTTAGCATTAACAACAACTATCGAGGAATCTCTCTTGGCACGGGATAAAGAGTTTCCAAAGAAACCAATGCCTTGATTCGTACGTAGAGATATAAGGTTATTTCATCACTCTAAGTGTCCGCACTATAATAATAAGGAGTTTTCCCATGCTCGAATTGCTTCAATACATACTATTAGGGCTTATCCAGGGGATCACCGAACCTCTGCCTGTGTCTTCCAGCGGTCATTTGCGCATGATGGCCTATTTTTTCGGTCTGCAGGTCCCGGATTTGCATTTAGAAACCTTCTTAAATGCCGCTTCGCTTATCGCCGTAGGTATCGTCTATCGAAACGATCTAATGGAATTGCTCACTGGCACCTATCGCTACCTCCGTTTTCGCCACCCCGAAGATGGGACGATGTTTCGCTTTGCCCTGCTATTACTGATCGGCACCCTCCCGGCAATAATCGCCGGCGGATTGTTTTATCGCCAAATCAGCGGCCATTTAACCAGTATGACGACGGTCGCGGCCGCGTTACTGATCACTGGAGGGGCGTTGTACCTGGTTCGGAAATTACGGGGACATAAACAGGAAGCAGGCATCACCGTCATCGATGCCCTTCTCATCGGCTTGGCCCAGGCGCTCGCTCTTGCTCCAGGGATCAGCCGGTCCGGAGCTACCGTCGTCGCGGCCCTGGCAAGAAAAGTGGAAGCGGAAACGGCGCTGAAATATTCCTTTTTCTTATCCATCCCGGCCAGCCTTGGCAGCCTGGTCCTCACCGGCGATGAAATTATTCAGGCCGTGACGGCTCCGGGCGCTTTCGGCTTTTACCTGGTCGCTTTTCTTGTCTCTCTCCTGGTGTCCATTGCCGCCATCAAACTGTTTATTGAAGTGTTGACCAGCGGCAAACTCATCTACTTTGCCGGATACTGTCTCACCGTCAGTCTCCTGTTGTTTTTGTTCGTGTAATACGTGGGCTTGTTCGTCCCCCGGGTGGTGATGGTACAACAGGAACTGCCACCAATAATCATAGAACTACTTTTCCGAAAGAGGTCGTTGTATGCGTAAAACCTGGTTCACTCGAATGGATCTTCCTCTCCTGATCACCACGTTTTTGATGGTGGTCTTCGGCCTGATTATGGTCTACAGCGCGAGTTTCCCCCGCGCCTACTACCAATTGGACGACGCCGCTTACTTTTTAAAACGGCAGGCATTTTGGGCTTTGGTGGGCACCGGGGTCATGCTCGGGATGATGGTCGTTCCCTACCGGAAGTGGAAAGCCTTCCTCCCCTTCTTTCTCTTGGTATCTGTGGTCATGCTCCTCCTTGTGCTCGTGATGGGCACCACCGTGAACGGCTCGACCCGGTGGCTCACCTTCGGACCGATCCAGGTCCAGCCGTCGGAGTTTGTTAAATTTGTGCTGATTCTCTACCTGGCCTATGCGTATGCCAACAAACGTCCGTACGTGCACCACTTCACGCAGGGGATGTTGCCACCACTCATCATGGTGCTCCTGTTATTCAGCCTCGTGCTTCTGCAGCCGGACCTGGGCACCGGGCTAATGTTTATTTTATTGGCAGCGGTCATGGTCTTTCTGGCCGGGGCCCGCTTCACGCATCTGGCCATGCTAGGCATCGGCGCTGCGGGCGCTTTGACGTGGATTGCCACCCGGGCCTCGTATCGGATGGACCGTCTGATGGCTTTTCGTCGGCCGTTTGACTACCCGGAAGAAGGATTTCAACTAGTCCAGGCGTTCGTCGCCATGGCTAACGGCGGCTTAACCGGGACCGGACTGGGCCAAAGCATTCAAAAGCAGGGGGCCCTGCCGGAAGGACACACGGATTTTATTTTTGCGATCATCATCGAGGAACTCGGGATTTTTGGATTGGTGGGCGTACTCAGTGGCTATGCTGTGATAGCGACTCGGGGGGTTCGCATTGCCCATCACGCCCGCACGGTGTTTGGCCAGTTACTGGCGTACGGGATCGTCTTTTTTCTGTTGGGCCAAACCATCTTTAATTTAGCCGCCGTGAGCGGGATGATGCCCATTACCGGCATCACCCTGCCATTTATCAGCTACGGGGGGTCGTCGCTCCTTGTCTTTATGGCCAGCATGGGGCTCTTGCAAAGCATCCACCGGCACAATACAAAGGAATCCCCTCCCCCAGCACGAAAGGAGTTTTGGCATGTACCGTCTTCAGCGGGATAAGCACGATATCAATTTATGGTTTGTCGTGTTTCTGTTTGCGGTGGTCAGTTGTTATGCGATTTATCACGCCCAACAGCTCGCGCAATACGAAACCAATTTCATTCCCCGCCAAATGATCTTTTTTGGGCTTGCCGCCGGGGGAGCCTTTGTGGTGACGCATATTGATGACGATTACTTCCGAAAAGCCGGAGGAATCTTATACGCTTTGGGCCTTCTGCCATTAGCAGTACTTTTGGTCGCTCCGGAGAGCATCGCCCCAACGATCAATGGTGCCAATCGGTGGTTTTCGCTGGCTGGATTTCAAATTCAACCTTCTGAATTAACCAAGCTCACCGTGTTGATTCTGTTAAGCCTGTTGGTGGAAAGGCATCACCGCCGCTATGCCCCGGCGACGTTCAAGCAGGAAGGGCTGCTACTATTGAAATTGGGGGCCGTAACGCTCCCACCGATCGGATTTTTAATGCTGCAGCCTGACATGGGAACGGTCATGCAAATGCTCGCCCTCCTCTTGACGATCGCATTGGTTTCCGGTGTTTCCGCCTTATGGCTGGGTCTTATTGTCGGTGTTCCCTCGCTGCTTTTTCTCGGATTTTTAGGACTCTTTTATTTCGTACCAGGTGTATTAGAACGGCTTTTATACCCACTAATGTCGGATTATCAGGTCGGCCGCATCGAAGGATGGCTCCAGGCGGACGCTAATGTCAACCAAAGCTTTCAGGTCGACCGGGCCATGAGCCTGATCGGCTCCGGTCAACTGCAGGGAAACAACCTCCCGATTTATATCCCTGAAGCTCACACCGATTTTATTTTTGCGATCATTGGCCATCAACATGGTTTTATCGGGGCCGCTGTCCTGTTATGCCTGTATTTCGTCCTGGCCTATCTGATCATCCGCACGGCATTGTTAACGCAACACACCTTCGGTCAGGTGTTGTGTGCCGGCGTTCTCGGCCTTTTCGCCTTTCAGGTGTTTCAAAACATTGGCATGAATTTGGGGCTGCTTCCCGTCACCGGGTTTCCCCTCCCCTTTATCAGCTACGGCGGCAGTTCCCTGATTGCGACCATGTTAGCCCTGGGGCTCGTGATGAGCGTGCGCTACCACCACCGCCCAAGTATGTTTGTTCGGGAAAACTAGAGGAGTATTCGATCTTCGTTTTCCTTCTTGAGCACAAGTTCCACAAAACAGCCATCTTCCAAGGAAAAGTGGACGATGGCTGTTTCATTCATGCTATAGCGTCTTCTCCCCCACCTGAGTGTTTCAGGGAAGACGATTACTTACACTTATTTTGTTATTATTCCTTACACAGAGCCCCAATGCTCTCCCGGCCATTATGGGAAGACCGGGGCAATCTGATAAAGCTATCCAGCAAGCATTGAAATTATTTCAAGAACGAGAAACAAATAATATGAGCGTGAACGATATCGTTAAACTTACTGGTGTGCCCAGGTCAACTATTTACGCTAAAATGAAACATAGGTAGTTTTACAGGAATAGAGGTTAATTCTGAATTAGTTGAAGAAGATAAAGTAGTTGATGAATAAATAGTGTTCTAGGGGGAATTTTATTGAGAATCTCAGAATATTTTGGTTTAGAAGAACATGGTCAGGAAAACTTTGAATTCTTAAATCTAAACGTTCCGGTTGATAATGAATTATTTTTAGATCCTACAAGAATTGCTGCTGAAGAAGGTTATGAAGATTGGCTTGCAAAGATTAATGATTTTCACTATACAATTTTCGGTCTGTATGAGAATGGCAGATATGAAGAGGCTAGGGAATTGTTTGTTAATTCCAGAGAATCCAACGAGATATTTTTAGGTTACTCTAGAGGATCAGCTGGAGGGACTGGTAATTCTGAAGAGTCACTTGCACTTGTGTACGATTATATAACTGAAAATCATCTGTATGAAGATAATCTTGTCCGTCATCCAGAAGAGTTTATGGTTTTTATTCCGAATTTTGGTCCGGATCATCTATCAGATTTTGTAGCTAGTATTATAAAACGTGAGCTGGTCGAATTTACTATTAGACAATCTGATTTAAATAATATTCCTAGAGATAACGAATTTAACTATGCTTTTTGGAATAGTATTGATCACGAGTGGCAACATGAGACTCGACGTGTTCCAGAGGTTTGGGATGAGGTTAGGGGAAGAATGAAGCCATTGCTATTACTTCCAAAAAGATTAGTAGTGAAGAGTTTTCTAATAGGGCCTGAACAATATCTTATGCAGGTAGTACTTGCTTGGAGACAAGTAGTGCACCGTGATATGGATAGTGAGATTCATAGAAATAGAACGGAAAATCAACAATTTGCAGCAAGAGAGTTGATAAGAGATGAAGAACTTAGAAACGAAGGTCGATCAGTTAAAGATTATCTTATTGAACAAACAAGGGAAAATAATGATTTGATAGAGAATGAAAGGCGAAGAATTTATAACATGCAAAGGGGTACTGAACCTAACAGGTTAGATGATCAGGAGTGGGATGATTATTTCAACGATGAGGATGAGGGCCAAGAGTAAATTGTTGTCGTTGCTTTTCATTTCGTCAATGTAACCGGAATTTGGCGGAGCCAATGGAGGATTAAGAATTGACGTTGCTTTGTGGTTTCCAAACTCTTGGCGATAGCAAAAAGGGAATTGGACAACTGTTAGCCAACAAACAAATTTCCTTAGTCTATGGAGGGGCAAGTGTAGGGTTAATGGGCGATTTAGCCGATAGCGTCTTAGAACATGGAGGATACGTTATTGGGGTCATGCCTCAAGACCTCGTGGATCGAGAAATTGCCCATACGTCTTTACATGAATTACATACCGTGTCTTCCATGCACGAACGAAAAGAGAAAATGAGCTCCTTGGCTGATGGCTTTGTGGCCTTACCTGGAGGGCCCGGCACGCTGGAGGAATTCATGGAAGTATTCACCTGGGCCCAGCTCGGATTTCATCAAAAACCGTGCGGGCTGTTGAATGTGGATCACTATTACAGTGGTTTTGTGAACTTTATGTATTACATGAATGATCGTGCTTTTTTACAGGACCGCTATCGCGAGATGGCCATTGTCGAAGAAGACCCGACGATGCTTCTAGACCGGTTGCATGCGTATACTGCTCCAACTATAAAAACGTACTAACGAGTGAAACCATAAAATTTATTATTAGCGTCTAAATGTTCCACTAATAGTCACTCTCTACAAGATAAAAGACTTTAAGATCCACTCATGGAACCCTTGCTACATAAAGAAAAAATCCTAAAAATGGAGGGGGAGGAAGCGATGGCACGCCATGAAGCCGAACAACGGCATGTAGATCTCTTTGGCGAACAAAAGATGCTGGAGGCGAAAACTCGAGGACGCCTGGCCGTTCAAATCAAACAGGCGCGCAAAGCCCAGGGGTGGACGCAACAAGCACTAGCTGAACAAGTAGGAATGGCGGTATCGACGATTCGACGCATTGAATCGGGATCAACGATGCCAAGTGTAGGTACGTTAATAGTGATAAGCCAAGTGCTTTCCATTACCTTCGTTATTGGAGAGTCGTCGAAACCTAGGGAACCTTTTTCCAACGCATGAGCGTTTTCGGTGCCTTATGCTTCGTTTTCCATCGCCCATCATAAGGGGAGGAAAGCTGCTTCTATACCGTTGTGTTGTTGCTTATGATAAAATAACTATAATGAACTATGCCCTTGAGAGGGGGAAATCTTATGCGAAACATGACGATCGAACAAATTAATGCGAATATTGAAAAGCGCCAATCGATGATTACGGCCGTCAAAGAAAAAAAACAACGAGGTTCAACCGACATGCCTGGGTGGACGAATGAACGAACAAGGGAACGGACGCAAACCGAACAAGAGTTATTACAACGGTTTGCCAAGAGAGGGTACAAGTAATGGCCACCCCCTCATCGATCCAGGAGTCACGTTTGTATCTTGCTCAGTTGGATCCGGAAAATAAATTCGATACGATGATGAAAATGGCAGGCGTTATCACCAAGCATTTAGAAGAAGAAGGTATCCAACCCATCGTTGTCGGAGGTTTATCCGTAGAACTTTATTCCAGAGAGCAATACACCACGAGAGATATCGATTTCGTCGCCCCCAATCATCATCAAATTAGCCGGGTGTTAGACCAATTGGGGTTTCGATCCTATGGCAAAGACTTTTATCATGATGAACTGAATGTATCGATTGAAGTTCCCTCCACCACCTTAACAGGCGATCCAGAGAAGATCGTGCATCTTTCTTATGAGGGGTTTACGATTAACATTATCGGAATTGAAGATATTATCATTGACCGCATTCAGCATGCGTTAAATACCAAAACCACGTTAGATCTAGATGATGCAAGAATTCTCATGATCACCCAATATGAGGAGATTGATTGGACGTATTTCAACGTTCATACGCTAATGCAAGAACCCTACTCCATGATGGGCATCGATGCGAAAAGAGCGATGTATTGGATCGAGAATATGCATCAACGAATTGAAGAAGCAGACGAATCAGACACCATAGAAACAATTGCGGCATCGACCGATATCGACCGACAGTTAGCCAGAGGAACGATCAACGTCGAAGACCTTTGAATCTTAGAATTCGAGGGTCTTCGACGTTTATTTTTTCACGACATAAATGTAAGGGCACATCAAAAAATGGACGAATCAAATGATCAATAAGTTTGGTATTATTTTTTTCTTTAAACTTGCTCGGATGGTTATTTCCTTCGTCATGAATGTAATAGAACGTTTTACCCCAACCGAAACTGTTCCAGGCTGCGATTAATCTCCTCGCGGCGAATGCCGATGTATCGTTTGGTGATCGTCGGCGACGCATGATTAAAGATCTCCTGAAGCAGCGCCACGTCTTTGGTCTGCTTATACAGGTGATAGCCAAACGTCTTGCGCATGGTGTGGGTGCCGATGTCGCTGCGCCCCAGCCAGTCCGCGGCGGCCTCCAGGATACGGTACACCTGCGTGGTCGAGAGATGCGTACCCTTCTGACTGGCAAACAGGTACGCCTCGTCGGCCTTCCCTTCGAGAAACGGATCCAGTTCCGGCCGGATCGAAGCCAGCTGAATTTCCCGTTTCTTGCCCGTTTTCTGCTCCTGCAGGTAACAGGTGTCTTTTTGCACGTCGCCGACCCTCAGTCGAACCAGGTCCCCCGCCCGCAGGCCGGTATTAATCCCCGTTAAAAACAACAACACATCCCGTTCGGCCAGGTCCTTTCGTTTTCGGGAAGCTTTATTGCCCCGGCGCAGGGCATTGATCATGTCTTTAATCTCTTCCTGGGTGCGTAACGGCTGCACATTCACGAGCCCCTGGTTCGTCATGAAACGAGCCCTCCTTGTATGTATGGTTTGGATGATAGAGAAACGAAATCATACATTTTATTATACTGAAAAAAGAAACCCCTGTCGAATCGGGGGTGAAAATGTACGCTTTTATCTCAATTCATACATTTTTATAAAATCCTATATGTTTGTGCGATAAGCCAAGAGCATCGACAAATTGTACAATTAAATGTACAATGATAACAAGGAGTTGATAACAATGACTGTTATGAATTATTCCAATGCCCGAAAAAATTTTAAGGGATTGATTGATAAAGTCAATGACGATAACGAAGCCGTCACCATCACGACCAAAGAACGAAACGCTGTCCTTATCTCGGAAGACGAGTATAACCAATACCTTGAAACCATCTATCTCTTAAACAACCCGAGCAATGCCAAGCATCTATCGGAATCCATCAATCAATTAAACCAGGAAGAAACCATGACCGTCGATATCGATGAGTAAGTTGAATGTCTTATTCACCCATAATGCGTTTCAGGATTATCAGTATTGGCAAACCAAAGATAAAAAAATGCTGAAACGCATTAATCAATTGATTAAAAGCATTGAACGAGACGGGGCGTTGGACGGTATTGGGAAACCAGAGAAATTAAAAGGTAATTTAGCCGGCTTTTACAGTCGTCGTATCGATATCGAACATCGATTGGTGTATACCGTGGATGAGCAGCAAATTAGTATTATTGCTTGCAGATACCATTATTAGATCAATCGCGTAGAAAAATTTCCTTATAGTAAAAGAGAAAGGCTTGCTGGTTATTTCCAGGAAGTCTTTTTGAATGGGAATGGAACCACCTCGGCCGTACTCTTAATACTGCATAGTCATGGTTGTATCAAAACGTTATCTCTCTATTTGATTGGTTTCAAAAATCGTCGGTAACATATTGGAGCAAGCAATATGCTGGAGGTAAAAATCGATCAAGTCTATCAAAAGGCGTACTTTTTGATATGTAGTTCTGCATAAGATGTCTTCGAATTCAATATTATCCAAGTGAAGCAAGAAATATGGGTGATTTAATACGGTCCATGAAATTTTATGAGTCCTTTAAACAAAAAGTTGCCTGGAGGAGTAAACGGAAGCTGGACCCTTCCAGCTTCCGTTTACTATTCGTTACCTTTTTTTCTCTTGTTCGTTTGTCTTTTTCATCTCATGCTTTTCCTCTTCCGTATCTTCTACTTCTTCAATTTCGATGCTGCAGCAGTCATTATTGGACGAAGAAGAAAACAACTTTTGGAAAAAATTTTTTTGTTCAGCCATCGTATCACCTCCTTTATAATAGTATTTGGACAATGATTCCCGTGCTCCCGGCGACGAGCAGGATAGAACAGACGAAGGCTGCTACTAATTTTTTTTGAAACAATTTATTTAATAACACCACCTCGGGGATACTTGCCCCAGCCCCTCCGATGAGTAACGCAATCACGGCTCCTGTGCTCATGCCTTTACTGATGAAAGCTTCGCCAATCGGTAAAATAGCTTCCGCACGAATATACATGGGAATACCGATGACCGAAGCCATAGGAATCGACCAGGGGTTGTCGCTTCCGGCATAAGTCACAATAAGGTTTTGAGGAACGAAATTATAAATAAAGGCACCAATAAACACCCCGAGGAGCAAAAAAGGCATCATCGGATAGAAAAAGCCCCATGCATCGTGAACAGCCATTTTCCACTTTGCCTTTGGTCCTCTATCTTGATCATGGCCTCCTTTTCGTACCCTGATATTTTTCACAGCATCTTGAAAACCGAGACCCGTCCACACGATCCCGACCAGCATAGAAAACAATCCCACCATCAGCACGTACGCCAGCGTAATCTTCCATCCTAATAACGTCCATAATAAAATGACGATAATCGGGTTCAAGAGTGGAGAAGCAATCAAAAAAGACATGGTTGGCCCAAACGGGGATTTAGATGAGAGCAATCCCGCTACAATAGGAATGGTCGAACAGGAACAAAAAGGGGTCAATGCCCCCAGTCCGGTCCCGTAAAGGTAATTTCTCCAGGACTGCCGGTGGGTCAGCATACGTTGAATGCGCTCCTCGCTTACTCTTTGCTGCAGCCAACTCACGACAAAACTGACGAGGAGAAATAAAATCGTTAGTTCAATGAAAAGCGTAAAAAACGTTTGCAAAAAAGACATGATGGCGTCCATGCTTCTCCTTCTTTCTTTACATCAATTTTTTTTGATTTATTATCGAAAAAAATTTATTTCTTTTCCGGATAAAAAATACAACATAACTCTTCAGATAGGACGCTTCTTACTTCTTCTTCATTTAAGCGATAATAATTCCAGGTACCAATCTTTTCTTTTTCGATCAAATGAACGTCTAATAAGATTTTTAGATGATAGGAGAGCTTGGATTGTGATAACCCCGTGATATCGGTTAGGTCACAAACACATAACTGCCCCTGCTGGTTCAATTCATACATGATTTGTAATCGCAGACGATCCGAGAGCGCTTTGAATGTTGCTTCATAGGTTTGAAAGCTTTGATTCGAATACGTCTTTGGTTGGGATGTAAGCATTTGTATCGCTCCTTTACATCAACTTTTTTTGATTTAAAGTCATCTTATCGTAGAATCCTGCTTTTGTAAACGAGAGATACTTCCTTTTTCTACTATGAAGTTCGAAAATTGAAGTTCTCCATTTATTTCATTTGTCGTTCTTGCGCTATTCGTATAAAAATATTAGCATATGATTATATAAAAATGTATTGGTTCTCCCTCTCCCTTTGAATAAATTTACATCCTCCTCCATTCAAAGATGATGGTTCGAGAGCCAACAAAGGGGGATCCTATGAGAATATGGCAAATTATCCTGCTTGTCGTTGGAATCATTGTTTTAAGTCTCGGTTTGCTGGCGCAGCAGACATCTCCATTATGGGCCGCCATTGGTATTACGGTTGGTCTTCTTGCAATAATTGTAGTCGGTTATACCCTTCGGCCTAGGAAACGGTGATGGCAGCCGTGGGAAATGGGAAAGGATTCAAGTGGTTCCGGGGGAGGGGCCCCGGCCATCACCGTTCTTCACCGAAATATTTAACGGCCAAAGATATTGCCATCACCTGGAAAGATCAAACTATTGTCATTCAACGTGTCCCTATTATGGAAGAAGTCACGGGGAACATTCACCTTTCGTGGAAGACCAAATTTCATTGTGCTCGCATCGCTAGAAAAGCGTATCGACAGGGTCATCTCTATATGGATTTTTGGGACAGATAACAAACAAACGCGGGCCGATCCCTAATGATCGGTCCGCGTTTACTATTAATGATGAAGAGCATACCTTATTTTTCTTTCATCGAAGATGGAATATCAAAACGATAACCTGCGTGCCGAACAGTCACAATATAAGTCGCATTCGATAATTTTTCTCCCAACTTGGTTCGGAGATTGCTCACATGCGTATCGATAGCCCGGCTTTTGATTTTTCCTCCAATCACGTCGACCAACTCATCCCGCGATACAATTCTGCCTTTATTTTCAAATAAATACTGTAGAATGGCCATTTCATTATTACTCAATGCCTTGGTTTCGCCGTTAATAATCATGGTATAACTATCTGGCAGAATCGTTAATTTTCCAGCGTCTAAAATTCGGCCGTCATAGTCAATAAATTCCGTGAATTGAGGTTGATAGTAACGCAATGTGCGTTTCACGCGAGCAATCACTTCCCGGCAGCGATTTTCGTCCGATACAATATCATCGACCCCCATTTCCAATGCCAGCACGGCGTCAAATTCATTTACACCCGGCTCGATAACGATAATAGGTGTCGAATCACCCGTGTACCGTAACTCCCGGGTGATTTCTAAAAAGGCAAAACCGGGGCCGATCAACAGTAAATGACACTGATTCGATGATACAAAATCAGTCACATGATCCGATTCCGACCATGTGACAAATGTATAATTACTGGTTCCCAAATGGTCGGCCAATAGGGCCGACCATCGTTTTTCCGATTCTAATATGCCTATGACTTTCACGCGCGCATGCCCCCCCTTCTGACAGCACCGCGTGCTAGCTGTTCAAATCAAATTGCTTCCCTTTGACCAAATAAATAATGCTTTCCGAAATATTGGTAACGTGATCTCCAACCCGTTCGAGGTCCCGGCAGACAAAGACGAGCTGGGTCACCTGCGCGATATGATTCGGATCTTTACCCATATACTCCAATAATTCCCGCAAAAGATTTCCATGTAAATTATCCACTTCATCATCTTTTTCCGCTATAGCATTCGCATGTTTTACATCTTCATTTTGAAAAGCTTCCAGTACAGATTCAAGCATTTTAATAACCTTATTGGCCAACTGAGGAATATCTTCCAGCGGCTTAAAGAATTGTTCTTCTCCAATGCGGATCGTAGATTTCGCGATGTTCACTGCTAAATCGGCCATCCGCTCCAAATCACTGGAAATACGAAGCGTAGCAACCAAGCGGCGCAAATCGGTCGCAACAGGCTGCTCTTTTGCAATCAGCCAGATCGCTTCATCATTTAACTCATCTTCTAGGCGGTTAATTTTATAGTCCTGATCGATCACGGCTAATGCCTGATCTTTATTTTGATTTTTCAACGCTTCTATCGAATCATTCAACGCTTTTTTCGTTTTTTCCCCCATGTACATTAATTTTTCCTGTAATTGGTTTAGACTTTCTTCAAAATCTGTTCTAGCCATTAGAACCCCTCCTTAACCGAAGCGTCCGGTGATATAGTCTTCGGTCTGCTTTTCCTGTGGATTGTGGAACAATTCATCAGTTTTCTCATACTCAACGACATAGCCATTTAAGAAAAAAGCTGTACGATCGGAAATCCGGGCCGCTTGCTGCATGTTATGCGTCACAATAATAATGCTGTATTGTTCTTTTAAGGTATTGATTAATTCTTCTACCTTGTTCGTTGAAATTGGATCCAGGGCCGAGGTTGGCTCGTCCATCAATATAACTTCTGGTTCAATGGCCAAGCACCGGGCAATACAGAGACGTTGCTGTTGTCCGCCGGAAAGCCCCATGGCGTTGGTTTTTAAACGATCTTTGACTTCGTCCCAAATGGCCGCATCCCGCAGGCTTTTTTCGACGATTTCATCCAGTCGATTTTTTTTCTTAATCCCGTGAATTCGTGCTCCGTATGCCACATTTTCATAAATCGACTTTGGAAATGGATTGGGTTTTTGAAATACCATACC
>NZ_JBQLIB010000020.1:0-33145 GCF_056034365.1 Marinococcus sp. LNHM5E3-2.1 | reverse complement strand
AAGCTTTTACGTGTTTATGAAGAATGAGACGGCTGTGGAAGCTCCTGGGCTTCCTGAATGATTTTTTCCAGATCGTATTCACTGCTGTCCCTAGTATCGGCACCAAGTACCTTACTCATTAAATTAATTGCTTCTTCATTGGCCTGCATACTGTTCGATGCGGTGCAGTCCTGGGGAACCATTAGTTTATACCCGCGCATGTAGGCATCGTTTACTGTAAAGTGTACGCACATGTTCCCGGCGACGCCGGCGAATATAATTGTCGTGACTCCCAGGTAGTTAAGCAGGATTTCCAGCGGAGTAGCAAAAAAGCCGGAAAACTGGGGTTTGAGTATATAATAGTCATCGTCGTCAGGTAGAATTTTTTCTACTACTGGTTTGCCGGGTACTCCGTCACGTCTGCAGTATTCTACCAGGTCCGGGAAATTACTCTGCCAGCGTCCGTAATTATCGTTCACATAAATAACAGGTATATCTTTTTCTTTCGCCTGTTTCTTCAGGTTTTTAACATTTTCAGCTGCATCGAGAGCATGAGGAAGTAAATCGTCGCTGTCCGGAAAATCCAAATCGTTGATCATATCTAGAACTACAAAAGCCACACTGGACTGTTGGTTTACATGGGGTTTTTCTGATGCCATTTTATCGCCTCCATTTTTACTGATTCCTTTTTTGAATAAATTTTAAAAGAGTTTTTTGTAATCAGCGGCGAATCAGTTTGAAAATTTTCGCGGAAAGCTTGATAATGTTTTATATACTATCCAAAAAATATTGTAAAAAGGAAGGACATGTCGTTTGGTGTCCTCTCTTAGTGTACAATAGTACACAGGAGATGTAATTTTGAGGAGAGAGAAAGGGGCTGCCATCCTTGAACGAAAAAGAGTTAGAGATTCTGCACTTATTAGAGCAGAACGCCAGAATGGATATTAAAACCATTGCCAAGCTAATAGATCAAACAGAAGAAGAAGTAGAAATGATGCTGAAAAAATTAGAGGAAAACAAAGTGATCGTCACATACGCTACTGTCGTGGACTGGAGCAAAGTCAATAACCATGATGGAGTGACGGCAATGATTGATGTGAAAGTCACTCCGCAGCGGGGAGTCGGGTTTGATGAAGTAGCAGAACGGATTCATCGTTTCCCGGAGGTCAAAGCCCTGTATCTGGTGTCTGGTACGTACGATCTTCAGGTGGTCATCGAAGGAAAAACGATGTCTGAAATCGCTTCGTTTGTTTCTGGAAAGCTGTCTGCGCTTGATTCGGTTATTTCCACGACGACGCATTTCCGCCTGAAAACCTACAAACACGACGGAGTAGTGTTCGGCGACGACGATGAAGATCACAGAATGATGGTCTCGCCATGAATACTTCCTCCACACAGCAGCACAGACTGTCAGAAACCGTGCAGCAGTTAAAGCCTTCAGGCATACGCCGGTTTTTTGATTTAGCTTCTACGATGGATAACGTCATTTCCCTCGGGGTGGGGGAACCGGATTTTGTCACCCCGTGGAATGTAAGGGAAGCGAGCATTGTATCGATGGAGAGGGGCTTTACCTCCTATACGGCGAATGCCGGATTGATTGAGCTTCGAAGAGCCGTTTCATATTATCTCGAGAACTCTTTTGGTGTCTCGTATCATCCGGAATCGGATATTGTGATTACTGTAGGAGCAAGTGAAGGCATTGATGCGGCTTTTCGGGCAATTATTAATCCGGGGGATGAAGTAATTGTCGCTGAGCCATGCTTCGTCTCCTATGCGCCGATTATTACTATGGCCGGGGGAGTGCCGGTACCACTCGAAACGACGAAAAAGCACGACTTTAAAATCAATGCAGAAGACCTTGAAGCCCTTATCACTTCAAAAACGAAAGCGGTGCTTCTTTCATACCCGAACAACCCGACCGGAGCCCACATGTCAAAAGAAGAGCTCGAGCCGGTCGTAAAGGTCATCAAGGACTATGACCTGCTGGCTGTATCGGATGAAATTTACGCCGAGCTCAGCTACGATTATGAGCACGCAAGCCTTCCGGCGTTTCCGGGCATGCTCGAGCGCACAATTTTGATCTCCGGCTTTTCAAAAGCCTTTGCGATGACAGGCTGGAGGGTAGGATATGTATGCGGCCCGAAAGATATTATGGCTGCAGTGCTAAAAATTCATCAGTATACGATGATGTGTGCGTCCACCTCCGCCCAGTTTGGAGCGCTTGAAGCGTTGAAAAACGGACGCGCAGATGTCGAGAAGATGGTGGCAAGCTACCGGCAGCGCCGTAATTATTTAGTGAAGACATTTGCAGAGATGGGACTCGAATGCCACACGCCGCTCGGCGCATTCTATGCGTTCCCTTCGATTGAGAAGCTCGGTATGGACGCTGAGACATTTGCCGAGACGTTTCTGACAGAGGAGCAGGTGGCTGTGGTGCCGGGGACAGTCTTTGGTTCAGGTGGAGAAGGCCACGTCCGCTGCTCGTATGCTACTTCGCTGGAGTCGCTTGTAGAGGCCATGGAGCGGTTCAAACGCTTCATGGACCGGCATGGGTAAAAAAACACGGACCGGCAGGTTTTCTCTGCCGGTTTTTTCATGTAAAGTTGGAATATACTCCCTTCAGTTTAAAACATAAACAGAAGGGAAAATGGTACAGGGATTTACATACGTATTTTCGGTTCGTATAGAGAGGATGAATTTATTGAAAAATGCTATTCGACGCATGCTGCCGAAAAAAATACGGCAGATGATGAGCATGTCCTACCGCCAGCAGTGGTATGAAATACGCTCGAGCTTGTGGGTGCTTCCGGCCCTTTACATTATGCTCGCAGCCGTGCTTTCCGTGGTGGCCTACTGGGCGGAATTCGGTCTGCAGCCCGCCTTCAATTCGCTGCCGGTATTTTCGACGGAATACAGCCTGGCGCAGACGATGTACAGCACAATGCTCTCCGGCGTACTTACCTTGAACGCCTTCACTTTTAACTCGATACTCGTCGTGCTGACGAGTTTTTCAGGTCAGTTTACCCCAAGGGTGCTGTTTAACTTTATTTCCGACCGAAAAACCCAGCACTCCATTGGGATCTTTAATTTATGTTTCTTTTTCCTGCTGTTTGTATTCTTCTTCCTTGATTCAAGCATGAGTGAATACGTAATTTTCCCTATCTCCGGCGTGGTAATGACCTCTATTTCTGTCATTAATTTTATTTTGTTTATCAACCACGCGACGAGATGGATGCAGGTATCAAGCATTACCACCTCCATGAAGGAAGAGTCCCAGCTGCGTATTTTGAATACGCTCGTCTATGACCTTGAGCCTTACCGTCCACAGGATCCAAATCGGGTTTTCCGGGAAAAAACACACGGCGGGGCCCATGTAGTGGCCAGTGAACGGACCGGCTTTCTGCAGGTGGTGGATTTCGGCAAGCTGATACGAGAAGCCAGAAAAGACGGGATCGTTATTCAAATGGAGCGTCGCGTCGGTGACTTTGTCATGGAAGGAATTACGTTATTTAAATACTGGAAAACAGACAGCAGCGCAGATATGGCGATCAATGAACAGAAATTCCGCCAGTTTTTATACCTGGGACACAGTAAAACGGAAGTGCAGGATTTGGAATTCGGCATCCGGAAATTGACTGAAATTGCGATCAAATCGATTGGAAACGATGAACCTATGACCGCCCAGGACGCTATTTACCAGCTGACGGACCTGCTGTTTTCGATTTCTAAAGTGACTAAATTCACTCCATATTTAACAGATGAAGATGAAACGCTGCGCCTGATTATGCAGGATGAAGAATTCTCGTTTTATGTATATTCAGCCTTCAGTCACATCGCCTCGTATTCTGAGAATGATCCGGTTGTTACAAACAGCCTGCTTGAAGCACTGGTGATTTTATCAAAAGCATTGAATACGAAAGATAGAAACTGCTGCTGGCATTACGGGAAAGTAATCGCACGCGGATTTACCGGCCAGTTTAAATACGATTACGACCAGCTGAAATTTGTGAACAATATTGAAGCTCTTGCAAAGAACTCGGAGGACAAGGAATCTTTTCAAAGCTTTGTGCGCGATTTCATTGACCGTGGCGTTATTCAGGAAAAACATATTCCGGAACGTCAGTATAAAGAATAAAAAAAGCAGCCCGCGGGCTGCTTTTTTTAGGCTCCTGTAAACAGGCCAATAAGTGAGTTAATGAATACGATGATAATCGCCACAGGGGCGATGTAACGAATGATGGTAAACCAGATGAGAAATACACCATTTCCCATCGCAGATCCGCGCATCACTTCATCACGAAGGTCTGCTTTCTTAATTTTTAATGGGAGAAACAGAGAAACAATCAACGCCCCGAGGGGAAGCAGAAAATTGCTTGTCAGAATGTCGATGGAATCAAAGAAGGTATTGCCGAAAATCAGCCAGTCGGATAGCAGTCCGTATGACAGGTTCGACGGAATGCCGAGAACGAAAATCAGAATACCAACGACCCAGGCTGTACGTCCGCGGCTGTCCGGGCGTTTATAAGACACTGAAGAGACAATAATCTCGAGCAGGGAAAACGCCGAGGTTAACGTAGCAAAGATGAGCAGAAGCATAAACAGCGTAAAGAACAGCGAACCAAGTGCAAGTTGCTCAAACACTGCCGGAAGTACAATAAAGATCAAATTCGGCCCGGCATCCGGTGGAATATCAAAAGCGAACACTCCTGGGAAAATCGCAAGCCCGGAAAGCAGTGAAATGACAATCGTCAATACGACGATAGAAAACGCTGAGTTAACCAGACTCTTTTCCTTCGGAAGGTAGGAGCTGTATGTAGCCATCACAGAGTTACCGAGGCTGAGGGAGAAAAACGCCTGACCAAGGGCAAATAGAATTGTGGTGCCTGTGACTGCACTGAAGTCGGGCTGCAAAAAGAAAGCAATACCCTCGCCGGCTCCTTCAAGGGTGAGCGAGCGGATTACAAGCACAATAAATAAAATAAACAGTGCAGGCATCATCCAGTTGGTCGTCCGTTCGATACCTTTACGCACGCCGCCCTGTACGACAAGAATCGTAATCAGCATAAAGGCAAGGTGCGCAATGCCTACTTCCCAGGGGTTGGAAATAATCGAGCCAAACAGAGCCTCGTAATCTGTCCCTCCACTTGCAAGACCTCCAAGGCTCCGGACAAAGTAAATAATAATCCATCCGCCGACAACGGAATAAAAGGATAAAATTAAAATAGCACAGATCATGCCCATGATACCGTTAAAAAACCAGGGGGTATTCGGCGCAATAGTTTTATAGGCGGGGACCGGCGGCTTTTGGGTGCGACGCCCGACCACAAATTCGGCTATTAATAAAGCGGTTCCGAGAATGAGCGTAAAAGCAACAAAAATCAGAAAAAAAGCCCCGCCGCCGCTGGTGCCTGCAACATACGGCAGACGCCAGACAGCGCCCAGACCAATGGCAGATCCGGCTGCTGCTAATACGAACCCAAGCCTCGTCCCCCACTGTTCACGTGGTTGGCTCATAGTAGGTTCCTCCTTAAAATTAATTTATTCCTTTAAAGTACCGAACATGTGGGACTTTTGTCAAGAATAGGCCGTGAGTTTATCGATTGCCGAATTTCGAAAATAATGCTATAATTTGAAAGTTAATAAAAAGTTATAGGAGTTGTTTGAATGTCAGTACAGCAATATGAAGTAGGCGCAATCGTCGAGGGGAAAGTAACGGGAATTAAACCATTCGGCGCGTTCGTTGCGCTCGACGGAAATAAACAAGGATTGGTTCACATTTCTGAAATCGCCCACGGCTACGTTAAGGATATTAACGAAGCACTGTCAGTAGGCGATGAAGTTAAAGTGAAAATCAAATCCGTCGATCAGGAATCAGGAAAGATTTCTCTTTCCATCCGGGACACCCTTCCGGCACCGGAAAAAAGCGAAAGCCGTCCGCAGAGCCAGGCTCCGCGTCAAAGCAAAAGCAGCGGCCGTCCAGCCCAGCAGAGTAATAACGACACTCAGGGATTTAATACTCTTGAAGATAAATTAAAAGACTGGCTGAAGCAATCCAATGAAATTCAGGCAGATCTGAATAAACGGGTACGGAAATAATGATTCCCGCTTTAAGAACCGTCGCTTTCGAGCGGCGGTTTTTTTATATGGTTGAAACGGGTACAGGTGTTTGAAGAACGTTTTGCGGGCGCCCGGGTTTTTCTTTATAATAGAGAAGGGTTATAGAGGCGGAGAAAACGTAAAACATATTTAAGGGAGGCAGTAATAACATGGCAAAGCAAATTGAAGTAAACAGCAAAAATATTTCTCAGGAAATATCAGAACATGAGATTGAGCAGCTGCAGCCGATGGTGGAAACGGCCCATCGCATGATTCATGAAAAAACCGGGGCTGGCTCGGAATATCTCGGATGGGTTGATCTTCCGGATACATACGACAAAGAAGAATTCTCCCGCATCCAGCAGGCAGCCGAAAAAATTAAAAAGGATTCAGATGTGCTGATTGTAATCGGTATTGGGGGCTCCTACCTTGGGGCGAAGGCGGCCATTGACAGCTTGAGTCATTCATTCCGCAACCAGCTCGACGGTTCTAAACGGAACGGCCCGGAAATTTATTTCGCCGGCCACCAGATCAGTCAGCGCTACATGCATGACCTTCTTGAAATGGTGGAGGGCAAGGACGTTTCGGTGAACGTCATTTCAAAGTCCGGCACTACAACAGAACCGGCTCTTGCATTCCGGGTGTTCCGGGACTGGCTCGAGAATAAATACGGGGCAGAGGAAGCGGCTTCAAGAATTTACGCTACGACAGATAAAAGCAAAGGTGCTTTAAAAACGCTGGCTGACGAAAAGGGCTACGAAACATTCGTCGTGCCGGATAACGTCGGCGGCCGTTATTCCGTTCTTACAGCCGTAGGACTTCTTCCTATTGCGGCAGCAGGCCTGGATGTGGAAAAGATGATGCACGGAGCGGCTGCAGCCATGGAGGCTGGCAAGCTTCAGAGTGTAAAAGAAAACTCGGCCTACCGTTATGCTGCTATCCGCTACGCTGCGTATCAGAAAGGGAAAGCCATTGAACTGCTGGTAAACTATGAGCCGCACATGCACTTTGTATCTGAATGGTGGAAGCAGCTGTACGGGGAAAGCGAAGGCAAAGACGGCAAAGGATTATTCCCTGCTGCAGTCGATTTCTCAACAGATTTGCACTCGATGGGGCAGTATATCCAGGAAGGCCGGCGCCATTTGCTCGAAACAGTACTTCATATTCAGGATGCAGGGAGCGCTCTGGAATTGAAAAACACTGATGATGACCTGGACGGCTTAAATTATTTATCAGGAGAAACGATGGGCTTCGTCAACGAGAAAGCATTCGAAGGAACGCTTCTTGCCCACACTGACGGCGGCGTTCCAAATATTATTATTGATATTCCGGAATGGAATGAGTATTACTTCGGATATCTCGTTTATTTCTTCGAAAAAGCGTGCGCTGTGAGTGGCTATATGCTCGGTGTCAATCCATTTGACCAGCCAGGCGTGGAAGCGTATAAAAAGAACATGTTTGCCCTTCTCGGCAAACCGGGATTTGAAGAACGCCAGACAGCACTTGAAACGCGGCTGAGTGAAGAGTAAGCAGAAAATGGGCCTGCCCGCGGGCAGGCCCTCTTTTTTGCAAAGTTACACAAAAACGTGAAAAAAGGACTTGTCAGACAGAGACACACAAGGTACAATATTTCTTGTCGGCTGATATTTTATCAGCAAAAATATGGGGCCTTAGCTCAGCCGGGAGAGCGCTTGGCTGGCAGCCAAGAGGTCAGCGGTTCGATCCCGCTAGGCTCCACCATACATATTACGTCAACGACACCGGTTTGAGAGCTTCTTCTCATCCTGGTGTCGTTTTTGTATTGGCTTATAAAAGTATATGTACTTTTTTTAGTTACAAAACTTGCTGTTTGAAACGCGTTGGGGTATTATATATTCATTCCAAGATACATACCACGCCAACGACGCCGGTTTGAGGGACTATCCTCGGCCCGGCGTCGTTCTTTGTTTCGGCGGTATGTGTTTAGGCTGACAGTGGTTGCCTATTTATAGTAGAGGTTTTCGTTGGACAATGGAATCGAGGCATGGCAGTTTTCACACGGCTGTTCGTTTCCGGAAACGTTGGAATCAGTACTTAACGTTTCGGGCGGCATTTGAATGGAAGCTGTGTTTTCGTGTCCACATTCCGGGCATTTCACCATTAACATTAATTATTCACCTCACTTTTTATAACGGTTTTCCCGTCCGTCAGAGGGTTATAACTTCTATTGTAAGAAAAATTTGATAAATGAAAAGAACTGATTCTTTAGACCTTGTAGGAGGCTGCTGAAATATATTATGCTATGATCAATTCTCTATCGAACATAGCAAAAGGAGTTAGGACAGATGAGAAAAAGATTTATACTGCTGATTACAGCAGCCGCAGCTGGAGGTATATGGATAATCGTTTCTTTAAACAGAGAATCTGTAAATGAAAACAGTGAGAGAATTAAAACCCCGGACGAGGAGCTTTCAGAACTGGAAGAGATGAATATTTATTCATTTTTGCAGCACCGCCTAAATACATATCATACGTCTACTGTAGAAGTGTTTGGATCAAGTGTGGCTGCCGGGACCGGAGCGGACAGCTACAGCGAATCATGGGCTGGCCTATTAGAGGAGAGACTGCAGCAGATTAATGATGACAGCGAGCACGTAGAGCTGAACAATCATGGAGTTAATGGCTATTCCTCAGAGGATATGCTTGAACGGGAAATGATCGATGCTGAGCTTTCTGAAGAAGCGGATTTTGTGATTATTGAGACAGGTATACTGAATGATTTCTATCGGGGCATTCGGGCTGCTCAAAGTATTGATAATATCCATCAGTTGATCCGGGAAGCGAAAACGAAAGCGCCGGATGCCGTAGTATTGGTGATGAACCCAAACCCGGCGATCACCTATGAAAGCACGACTCCGGAGCTGGATAGCGGCTATCAGGAGTTTGCGGATCAGCTCAAAGAAGAATTTGAGCGCGATCAGGGAGTCTTGTTTATAGATGCCTCTGTGCCCTTTCATGAAAATGCAGAAAACGGCCGTCAAATGGAACAGTATATTGGTGACGGCATTCACCCAAACAGCGAAGGCTATCGGCTCTGGTATAAGCATATGGATGCGTATTTTGAGCAGACCCCCGTTCAGAAGGCAGAAGCATCCGATTAAAAGATCCATAAAGTGCTTTTATAGAAAGAACGTGCTGCGAAGGCAGGGCGTTCTTTTTTTGCAGGCCTTCCCCTGAAACTGTTTACAAATGCAATTAGTAGATTATAAGAGGAAAGTTCAGTACCAGCAGGGAAGCTGCCGGGCTTTTCACGAATTCCTCTGTTTGGCTTCCGGAGGTTAACGAAAGAACATGTGAAAGAAGTACTGTTTTAGGAAGAATGAGGAAAAACAACTCATTTCCTCTCGATATTAGGTAAGATAAAGGTATACACCCAAATAGAAGAAAAGCATAGCCAAAAGAAACAGGAAGGAGTTTTCTATGAGCTATACTGCGCGTGAACTGGTTTTCAGCCAGGCCTGTAACTGCTGGAGCCGTATTTCGTACCTGTATCAATGTGAACCGAAAATAGTAACTGTCTCGATTTTTCCTTCAGCAGGCAAAAGAAGTACTCAACTTAACGCCGATATGCTGAGTATTGAAGAATTTTGGAAGGTTTGCTACGAAAAATTTAAAATGGATTTTCCGGGAAATTAACAACATTGGCTTATAAAAATGAAAAATAACAGTGCTTCCGGGGGACGTTTGCCCGTGCGCTCAGAGGGTAATTACCATTAGACACAAGGAATGTTGGAAGAGGTGAAAGTATGACTGCCGGACTATTACTAAGCGCCGTACCTCCCAAAGGGGATCCTTTTGTGATGATTGCTACGGACTCAAAGGGGGCAAGCCTTGAGGGCGGGCCGGCGGATGAAAAGGCGCAGAAGGTATTTGATGCCGGAAATGCGCTGCTGGCTGTGAGTGGTGTGGCAACAGACGCCCACCGGTCCCAGCTTGTAAAGATTCTCGAATCACATAAGGAACAGCCAATTGATAAAAAAATGCAGCTGGTATACGACGAAAGTCTGGCCGTGAAAAAGGAGCTTGGCTTAAATATGACTGCTGCGATTATGCAGTTTGACGAAGTTGGGAATCCGCAGGTGGCTTTCTGCTATGTCGGCACGGATGAAGGAGACCAGCAGTTCAACCCATATACGTTCGACCGCCGGGTTCCAGAAGTCAATCACGCGTATTTTGGCGAAGATAAAGAAGGGGTCACCGAGTTCCGAAAAAAGCTGGACGAAAAGCTCGATAAGAAAACAATTACTCCGGACCACGTCCGGGAGTCCGCAGGGTGGTTCATCCGGAGGGCTGCAGAAGCGTTTCCTGCAGCGGTTAATACCAGGGTTCAGACAAGGGTGAAGGTGTTCAGGCCCGTAATGTGAGCCGGCACTGAATACTTGATACGCAATTGAAAGGGGAGAAAATCAATGAGCTTTGAAAATACATTCGCTACTAAAACACGCAAATATTTAAATATTGATGCCCTGCCCGAGCAGCAGCTAATCGATTCGACGGCGAGGGAAATCATGTATTATTTTATGGATCTTGAAGAAGAATTTAAAAATATAAACGACCGCAAGTTTCATATTGAAGCAGGCTTTCACGAAAGCTATATTAAGATCAATAAGCGAAAGCTTTCTTTTGAGCTGAAGCATATCCCTTCCCACCGCATCACTGTCATTCAAAAAGTGAATGGTAATAAAGCCCATATAGATCACATTATTGCCAAAGACGATGAAGCCCGCAGTGAAGCAGACGAAACCCCGTTCAGCCGTGATTTGATCCGCCGGTATCTGATTCAGACATTTGGGGATTCGCTCGACTTAAGTAATATTTATTGATGTCCTCTTACGGGGGGGCATTTTTTATTGAAGAATTTTTTTGGATAAACGAAGTCGCGGCGGTTGAATAAATGGCAGGGGCGTCAGATAATATACATGTGTAAATACAAGTCGGTCTAAGCAGTATGTATCGGCTAAAATATCAGATAATTCTATATCTTTTGAGTGAAGCAGGAGGAGAGAGATGAAAAGCACGGCGGTATTTAAACAGATGAAAGAACGGCAGGAGCCGATTACGATGATCACAGCGTACGACGCTCCGGCGGGAAAGGCCGCGGAAAAAGCTGGCATGGATATGATACTTGTGGGTGATTCGGCGGGGATGGTCGTGCACGGCTACGATTCCACGATTCCGGTAACGCTTGACGATATGGTGATGCATGCACGTGCGGTTCGCAGGGGGGCTCCGGGCACATTTATCGTAGTGGATCTGCCCTTTTTAACCTATCATTCCTCTATGGAGAGCACGTTTACAGCAGTGAAACGTTTGATGCAGGAAGGCGGTGCCCAGGCAGTGAAGCTTGAAGGGGGAGATGAAGTTACCAGAGGGACTATCGCCCGCTTAACGGCTGCCGGCGTCCCGGTCATAGGGCATCTCGGCCTTACTCCCCAGTCCGTAGGGGTACTTGGCGGGTACAAAGTACAAGGGAAAACAAAAGAAGAAGCACAGCGATTGATGGAAGAAGCAGAGAGACTCGAACAGGCGGGAGCTTTTGCGCTGGTGCTTGAATGTGTTCCTGGAGAGCTTGCCACCCGGATTGCAGTGCATCTTTCGATTCCGGTTATCGGCATAGGCGCCGGGGCCGGCGTTGACGGTCAGGTGCTGGTTTTTCACGACGCTGTCGGATGGGGAGAGAGCTTTGTTCCTTCCTTTGCTAAGCAGTACACTAATGTGCAGGAACAAATTGACGAAGCCCTTGAGAGCTATGTAAGTGATGTAAAAGCGAAAGCATTTCCAGAGGAGAGGCATACTTTTTCCATGGATGCCTCTGTGCTGAAAGATCTTAGCAGAGGCGCATCGTCATGAAAGTATTTACTTCAATTCAGGAAATTCGCACACATATCAATGAGAGAAAACAGCAGGGAGAAATAATTGGTTTTGTGCCGACAATGGGAGCACTGCACGAAGGACATTTTTCATTAATGATGCAGGCTTTGAAAGAAAACGATGCAGTAGTGGTGAGCATTTTTGTCAATCCGCTGCAGTTTGGTCCGGATGAAGATTACGAAGCGTATCCGCGTACGCTCGAAGCGGATCTTGAAAAAGCCGAAGCCCGGGGCGTCGATATAGTGTTTGCCCCGTCAGCGAAAGAGATGTATCCCGAAGAGATGCAGACAGGGGTGCGCGTGCATGAGGGAAGTGATGTGCTCTGCGGAAAAAGCCGGCCGGGACATTTTGACGGAGTGGCGACCGTGGTGCTGAAGCTGCTGCAGATTGTTCAGCCGGCACGGGCCTACTTTGGGCAGAAGGATGCGCAGCAGGCCGCTGTACTGACGAATATGGTCCGTGATTTTAATCTTCCAACAGAGATTGTTACTGGCCCGACGGTTCGGGAAGCTGACGGCCTGGCTCTGAGCTCCAGAAATGTGAATTTAACCAGCAGGGAGCGCCGGGAAGCTGTCTGGCTGTATGAAGGATTAAAGCAGGGAGCGTTATGGATAGAAGAGGGGTTTTATGGACCCGGGGCCATTTTAAAGAAAGCAAAACATACAGTAGAAGCTAACATTTCCGGAACGATTGATTATATGGATATTTTAACTTATCCCGGTCTTAAACCTGTAAGGGAATGGAACGGGCAGGTAATTATCGCAGGAGCGGTGCAGTTTTCGGGAGCGAGACTCATCGATAATATTATTCTTTCTCCTGACCAGAAAGAAAGGGTGTGACGCTGATGTACCGTACGATGATGAAATCAAAGCTTCACCGGGCTGTAGTTACAGAAGCAGATTTAAACTATGTAGGAAGCATTACCATTGACCGGGACCTGATGGAGGCGGTGGACCTGTGGGAAAACGAGAAAGTGCAGGTAGTCAATAATACGAACGGGGCCCGTCTGGAAACGTACGTAATTGAAGGCTCCCGGGGCAGCGGGGTAATTTGCCTGAACGGTGCAGCCGCGAGAATGGCGCAGCCGGGGGATGTGGTCATCATTATTGCTTATGCATTGATGGAAAATGAAACGGCCCGGGAGTTCAAACCGGCAGTGGCTGTGCTTGATAGTCATAATCAAATCAGGCAGATGCTGTCTTACGAGCCTGCATCGACGAGCCTGGATTAAAAGGAGATGCTGCCTGTGCGCACGCCTGAGGCTGTGATGGCGCTGATAATGGAGACTGCCAGAAACGATGAACGGGTCCGGGCCGCAGCTCTAAGCGGATCCCGTGCAGCCGCCGGAAGCAGCAGTCCTGATCTTTTCAGTGATTTTGATATTATTTATTTTGTGGAAAATATGGAACAAATGATTCAGGACCGGACCTGGCTTGAAGTGTTTGGAAAGCCTTTGATTATGCAGACCCCGGATGAAATGAATTTATACCGTGAACCGTTGGGAGAGTCATTTGCCTTTCTGATGCTTTTTCAGGATGGTAACCGCATTGATTTAACCTTAAAGCACGCAGAGAGCAGGTATGAGCACTGGGAGCAGGACGGTTTGACCCGCTGCCTGTTGGATAAAGATCACCCAGTTTCTGATTTTCCTGCTCCTACCGACATAGGCTACAAAACAAAGGTGCCGGAAGAGGGATTCTTTCACCAATGCTGTAATGAGTTTTGGTGGGTGGCGGTGTATGTAGTCAAAGGCTGGGGGCGAAGAGAAATGCTCTACGCTCAGGCCCACCTGAATATTATCCGCCGTATGCTGATACAAATGCTGAAGTGGAAGGTTGTACTCGAAAAAAAGACATCAGTAAATTTCGGCCAGGAGGCGAAGCATCTGGAAAAACACCTCGGGGCCAAGAATAATAAAGAACTGGCAGCTACTTATGCAGCGGGCTCTTACGATAGCGTTTGGGCCTCGTTGCAAAAGGCGATAGTCATGTTTGAACGGGAATCTGCTTTTGTTGCGAGTGAATGCGGGTTTGCGTTGAATGAGCAGGAAGGACGACGGGTGAAGCAATATATTCAAGAGGTCAAACACGCGGTAAAATAAAAAAAGGCTCCTGCAGGCAGCAGGAGCAAAATGAAATATAGGATAAGAGCAACAAATTGGACGAATGCTACTCTATATGCTTATTATTACCTAAAGAGTAAGAAAAGTACACACTTTTCAGAAAAAATGATGCTTTTACCTATAGATGCGAATGGGTCTAAACTACTGACTGGGCAGATCTTCAGCCCGTTTGTAGTGGAGCTGGGCCAGTTCTCCCCAACGCTTCACTTCGTGCAGATGAAGCCGTTTTGGCTGCCCGGTCCGTTGCTTAAACAACGGGACGCCGCTTCCTAAAAGATCGGGCGTGAAGGTAATAATATATTCATCGATCAGTTCTGCTTCTAGGAGAGGATCTATAATGTCTGCGCCCCCAATGACCCATATGCCGCTTCCAGACTCCTGCTGCTTGTTTTGAAGCCATTCTGCCACGTTTCCTTGAACAAAGGAGACGTAACCGTCGTTGCCCGTGCGGCTGGTGGAAAAAACATAGCAGTCTTTGTCGCTGTAGGGAAAGGCATCTGTTAAGACGAGCACGTCTTCGTAGGTTTTTCTTCCCATTACGACCGTGTCCACCCGCCGGTACATTTCATCGTAGCCATTGTCTCCCTTGCCTTCGGCTTTCAGCAGCCAGTCAATATTTCCTTTTGCATCAGCGATATAGCCGTCAAGACTGGCGGCAATAAACAGGATTGTTGGTTTCATTACGACTACTCCCTCCGTTAATACGTTTATTTTATCATGAAAAGAAACAACAATCAGAACAATTGCACGGGAAGGAGGTAAAACATGAAGAAAAACTGGGTGTGGGTAAGTGTTGCTGCAGCAATGGTTATTGCAGGTGGCGCGGGTTACTGGGCGGATCGGCACGTTTTAATCACCACTGTCGATGGCAATGACAAAGCCTGGTACATCGAGGGCGGAAAAGCAGAGGAAGAGCTCTACCTTCGTCCCGAAACGGCCGCATCTTTATACGGAGCGGAGCTGGAACAAGAAGGCCGGGCCGTGCGTTTATCTGTGAACGGCGCTTCGTGGGAGGGGGAGCTTGAACAGAGTCCCGCCTGGTTCAATTGGAGGGGAGAATCTTATATTCCTGCGAAAGAAGCCGCGAAAGAACTGGCATTCGAAGAAGAAGAGACCGGAAACCGCTATACAGCTGAGCTTTGGAGCCCGGCCCAGGAAAGAATCGCCAGAGTGATTGAGAAGGGGGAAGAGTTTACAGGTGTTCCGTATAAATGGGGAGCGTCTGAGGCTACGACCGAATATTTCGACTGTTCCTCCTTTACGCAGCGTATGTACGCTGAAGAAAACGTGGATCTTCCAAGGGTCTCGGAGGATCAGGCGCAGGAAGGCCGGGATGTTGCTGAAGAAGACTGGAAGCGGGGAGACCTGATTTTCTTCGATACGAATGGAGACGGCAGTATTAATCATGTAAGTATGTATATTTCTGACGAAACACTGTTTCACGCCACAGAATCCGACGGTGTCGGCTATACTGATTTTTCGGATTACTGGAAGGAATCCGTGGTGGAGTCAAAAAGATTCATCGTTTAAAAGCCGTTTGAATTCGTCTTCCTAAAAAGAAAGTGATAAAATAAAGAACGGAATAGACATGGGAAGATGAAACGAGGAGGCTTTTTAAGCATGGATTTTAACAAGGTATTAAATCGGAAAAATACAAACTCAATGAAGTGGGACTTTGCGGCCGAACGCTACGGCTCTTCGGAGCTCTGGCCGATGTGGGTTGCGGACATGGATTTTCAGGCACCGCAGCCTGTACTTGATGCCATGCAGGAGGTAGTTGATCACGGGATTTTCGGCTATCACCGTCGTCCGGAATCTTTGAAGGACGCGACAACCGAATGGATTCGCACGCGCCATGACTGGAATATAAGTAACGAGCAGCTTGTCTTCACCCCGGGCGTAGTGCCGGCGATCAGTCATCTGATTCAGACATTTACGGAAAAAGGTGAGGGCGTTATTCTGCAGACCCCGGTCTACTACCCGTTCTATATGCTAGTAAATAATAATGAACGAACGCTGTATAAGAACCCGCTGAAAGAAACAGACGAAGGATTTACTATTGATGTGGAAAACCTTGAAGAACAGATGAAGGCCGGCGCGAAAATGCTTTTATTGTGCAGCCCTCATAACCCTATCGGCCGGGTGTGGACCGAAGAAGAGCTGCAGCAGATCGCCGCTCTGGCAGAGAAATACAACGTGCTGGTGGTATCTGATGAAATCCACGCAGATCTTATTCTCTCCGGCGTGCATGTACCATTTTCAAAGGCGGCGGATGGTTATGATGTGGAAACCATCACCTGCATGGCGCCGAGCAAAACCTTTAATCTTGCAGCCCTGCAGCTGTCCTATGTGGTTTTTGAGAAAAAAGCTTCACAAAAAGCATACGAAGCCCATCTGCAGCGTAATTTTGTCGGAATCGACAACCCGTTCGCCACAGTAGCTGCGGAAGCCGCATACCGGCATGGGAGCGAGTGGCTGGAAGAACTGCTCGTTTATCTGCGGGAAAACGTTGATTATTTAAAGGATCAACTGGAGTCGGCAATCCCGGAAGCGCACGTTATTAAGCCGGAAGGGACGTATCTTGTCTGGATTGATCTCCGGAACCTTGGCATGGATAAAAAAGAGCTGGAGGAATGGCTGCGCAAAGAAGCAGGGGTAGCTCTTAGTGACGGCCATATCTTTGGCGATGAAGGTGCTGGCTTTGTCCGCATTAACGTGGCCTGCCCACGCACGCATATCGATGAGGGCGTACGCCGCTTAAAAGAAGCATATGAACGAACAATTCAGGCCGCCGGCCGTAAATCATGAAAACGTTCCGTCTAGTCCGCCTCAGCCTGTTTCAAAAAGACGGTGACGCGATTGAAATGCATGAGATAAAAATGAAAGAAGGGCTCATTATTAATCGGGAGGAGCCTGATAGATCATGGCTCCTTGATGCGGTCATACCTACAGAATATGAAGACATTATTCACGAGTGGGAAAGACACGAAGAGGAAATGCTGATGGAAGCGGTCATCACTCATCCTGACAATGCCCCGGCGCTTTTGAGGGGAGTTGTGAAAAAAACGACGAGACTCGAGCATTCTCTTGGTGTTTTAATCCAGGCGTATATGGCTGGAAAAGATGAAAATATCACCGAACTGATATTGAAAGAGCTGATTACCGAAGGGTATGAAGGCGATCAACTTATGGAAGAGTTTCACGAGCGAAAAAACGATCAGCGCTCCTGGTCTAAAGCAATGGCGGCAAGATTATACAGCCGCCAGGAAAAATAAATGCCCCCGGAGAGATGATAGAAGTGGAGTGATACGTATGTGTGAGGAACTGGCCATATGACGACCTGCTATAAATTCCGGGACTACTACAATAACGAAGTGGAATTGGCGTTAAACGACACTCCATTTTCAGACAAGCCGGGACATGTATGGGTTATATGCTTATATGCCGGCAAGTGGCTGCTCACTCGTCACTCCCAGCGCGGGCTGGAGTTTCCGGGCGGGAAGATCGAAGAGGGAGAAGCCCCCGAAGAAGCAGCTGTACGGGAGGTTGATGAGGAAACCGGAGGCCGGGTTGAAGTGATACGCTCTCTCGGCCAGTACAAGGTGGCTGGCCGGAGTGAAGACGTAATAAAAAATATATACATCGCTGTGGTGGAGTCGCTGATTCCTCATGAGGATTATATGGAAACAGACGGTCCGGTGCTGATAGAAACACTTCCAAGTAATATTCGTGACCATCCCGGCTACAGCTTTATTATGAAAGACGAAGTGCTTCCCCGTAGTGTGAAATATGCGGAGGAAGCAGGATATATTACATTAAAATGAAAGGAACCGATGCCTGCATATAAACAGGCACCGGTTTCTTTTTGACGTATTGCATCCTCCTGACGCCGATGAAAAATAGCTCCTACAACTGGGTTGGTCCCGCGTCTGCGATAGAAGCAGGCACGTCGTAAAACCGCGTGAAATTTTCCGCAAACTTGCGGGCAAGCATGCGGGCCTGAACCTCATAGTCGCCGGCTTCTGCCCACATTTTTTTCGGCTGAAGCATATCTTCGGGAACTCCGGGGCAGGACTCAGGGATATGCAGTCCGAAAATAGGATCCTCGACCGTGGCTGTATCAGTCAGCTCTCCGTTGAGGGCTGCCTGCACCATAGCCCGGGTGTATGAAAGATCCATTCGGCTGCCGACTCCGTAACCGCCGCCGCTCCATCCTGTGTTCACCAGAAAGACAGGCACATTGTGTTCATCAATTTTTTCACCGAGCATTTCTGCATAGACAGAAGCCTGCCGTGGAAGAAACGGTGCCCCAAAGCAGGTGGAAAAGGTTGCTTCCGGAGAAGTGACGCCTCTTTCCGTGCCGGCGAGCTTGCTTGTGTAGCCGCTGAGGAAATGGTACATGGCCTGCTCCTTCGTCAATCTGCTGATTGGCGGAAGAACGCCGAATGCATCTGCAGTTAAAAAAATGATCGCCGAAGGATGACTGGCTGTGCCGGAGGGAACAATCCCATCGACATGTTCAATCGGATAAGCCGCCCTTGTGTTTTCCGTGATCTGAGTATCCGTGTAGTCGACTTTTCCACTGGCATCGTCTATCCCAACGTTTTCAAGTACAGCGCCAAAACGGATAGCGTTCCAGATCTGTGGTTCTTTCTGTTTGGACAGATTCGAGCATTTTGCGTAGCATCCGCCTTCGATATTAAAAATGCCGTTTTCGGACCACCCGTGTTCATCGTCGCCGACCAAAAGCCGGGAAGGATCTGCGGAAAGGGTTGTTTTTCCGGTGCCGGAGAGACCGAAAAACAAAGCGCTTGCGCCATCACTGCCGATGTTTGCCGAGCAGTGCATCGGCAGTACGTTTTGTTCAGGAAGCAGGTAGTTCATGACAGAAAAGATTGATTTTTTCATTTCTCCGGCGTATTCTGTGCCGCCGATTAAAATTGTGCGCTGCGCAAAACTGATGACGATAAATGTTTCCGACGAGGTGCCGTCTGTCTCAGGATTTGCTTTGCATTCCGGTGCAGCTATGAGCGTAAAGGGCGGAGCAGAAGGATTTTCTCTTCCGTCTGGTCGGATAAACAGCTGCCGGGCGAACAATTGATGCCAGGCGCAGGAGGTGATGACCCGGACAGGAAGCTGGTAGTCGGGATCAGCTCCGGCCAGGGCATCGCTTGCAAATACTTCATTCCGGCTGTTCAAATGAGCCGTCACTTTTTTATAAAGCCGTTCAAACACTTCTTCGGACATTGGTTGGTTTACGTTTCCCCAGTCAATATAAGGAGAACTGCCGGGCTCATCGACAATATATTTATCTTTTGGAGACCGTCCGGTGTATTTGCCTGTTTTCACGGCAAGAGCACCTTCTGCTGTAAGTGAGCCCTCCTGCAGAGCCAGCGAGCGCTTCACAAGCGCAGGGACAGAGAGATTCCATTGGACGTGCGCTTCATTCAATAGATTTGTTTCGGGTTTGGAAGCGAACGGCGGCTTCATAAACAATCACTCCTTTAATGAGGGGGAAGTTGGATTTATTCATCATAAATGATGGATAGAATATAAAATAGTGTAACACATTTAATTTAATAGTACATACTTATTCGTTAAAAAAGTTCATGAATATTTTTAGGACTAAGAGGGAAAAGATGTAAGAAAGTAATGAAAGGGGAACAACTATGGAACAACAACCGGAATTTATTGTATTCTATGATAGTGATTGTCCGTTATGCACCAGATTCCATACTTATCTCTCGGCGATAGATAAGACGAACAGGGTGAAATGGAAGCCTATATATGATGAGGATTTATTTGAAAAGTACCCGATGCTCAAGGGAGAGCCGCTTGAAGAGCAGATGCACAGTGTAGAGGATAATACGTACGTATACGCTGGTTATTATACGGTGAAAAAATTATGTTATACTATTCCGGCTTTGAAGCCGCTGAAGGCAGTATTTTTACTGCCGGGAGTAGAAACGCTTGGCCGCAAGCTGTATCATACTGTTTCTGTAAATCGGTATCAGTGGTTTCATTTCCTTTGCGATGACAAAACGTGCCAGCGCGGAGGGCACTAGGTTTGACATCAAATAGGGTTTGCGTTAAGATTTTGTACGAACGGATACTCTTATCCTGAGCAGGTGGAGGGACAGTCCCTGAGAAGCCCAGCAACCATCCGGTAACGGAAAGGTGCTAACCTGGAGAGGCAGACAGATGCCTTGAAAGATAAGAGGCGAAAAAGCTGAACTGACAGCCCCTTTTCCCTCAATTTTTGGGACAAGGGGCTTTTCTTGTACACAACGGCCTACTGCCGTTTTCTTTTCGTCTACCCGAAGAATGGGAGAGTACAACCGTAGCAGGCAGTTAAAAAGGAGGCAGCAGCGTGTCTACAATTGGACGACGTTTATTTACGTCGGAATCTGTTACAGAAGGGCACCCGGACAAGGTGTGTGATCAGATTTCCGATGCGATTTTGGATGCAATTTTAAAGGATGATCCGAATGCCCGGGTGGCAGCGGAAACAGTAGTAAATACTGGTCTCGTATTAGTGGCAGGAGAAATATCGACATCTACATACGTAGATATTCCTAAAATTGCCAGGGAAACTTTGAAAGACATCGGTTATACACGGGCAAAATATGGCTTCGATTACGAAACGTGCTCGGTTTTGACGTCTATAGATGAGCAGTCGGCCGACATTGCCCAGGGCGTTGATGAGGCGCTTGAAACCCGTGAAGGATCGATGACCGAGGATGAACTGGAATCGATCGGAGCGGGGGACCAGGGCTTGATGTTTGGGTATGCAGATAATGAAACCGATGAACTCATGCCATTGCCGATCTCGCTTGCGCACAAGCTGGCAAGTCAGTTAACAAAAGTCCGGAAGGACGGCAATCTTTCGTATCTGCGTCCGGATGGAAAAACGCAGGTTACCGTGGAATACGGAGACGACGGGAAGCCGCTCCGGGTGGAAACGATCGTTATTTCCACCCAGCATTCGGATGACGTAACGCTTGCACAGATTGAAGAGGATATGCACAAATACGTTATCGAGCCGGTAGTGCCGGCAGAGCTTCTCGACGCTAAAACCAACTATTTCATAAACCCGACCGGCCGCTTTGTTATTGGCGGACCGCAGGGGGACGCCGGCCTTACCGGACGAAAAATCATTGTTGATACGTACGGAGGCTATGCCCGTCACGGCGGCGGTGCGTTTTCCGGTAAAGATCCGACAAAGGTCGACCGCTCCGCCTCGTATGCAGCCCGGTATGTAGCCAAAAATATTATTGCAGCAGGTCTTGCAGATAAATGCGAGGTTCAGCTGGCGTACGCGATCGGAGTAGCTCAGCCTGTCTCCATTTCGATCGCTACATTTGGTACGGGAAAAGTATCAGAAGAGGTGCTCGTAAAGCTTGCCAATGAAAACTTTGACCTCCGGCCGGCAGGCATCATCAAAATGCTTGATCTCCGCCGGCCGATTTACAGGCAGACAGCCGCTTACGGCCACTTTGGACGTCATGACGTTGATCTGCCCTGGGAACGCACGGATAAAGCGGCAGCGCTTCAGGAACAGGCATTCACCGAAAAACAGCAATAAATATAATAAATACCCGCTCCTGTCTATATCAGGAAGCGGGTATTTTTTTGCTCAGTTTTTCTCCGTATACGTGCCGACAGAATCAAATTCAGTTTTAATTTTGTCTGAAGGCTTCGGCCCAAGCAGGCTGACGGCAATGATGATTAAGACGTTGATCAGGAAGCCTGGCACAATTTCGTAGAGATCAAACAATCCTCCGGAAAGCTGAACCCAGATAATTACGGTGGTGCCGCCGGCGATCATCCCGGCAAGCACACCCCACATGCTCGTCCGGCGCCAGAATAAGGAGAAAAGCATTGCAGGCCCGAATACTGCGCCGAACCCGGCCCACGCGTAGCTTACAAGTTCAAGTACCGTGCTTCCCGGGTTGGAGGCGAGCAGCAGGGCGACGAGGGCAATGACGATAACGCCAATCCGGCCGACCCAGACGAGCTCGCGGTCAGAAGCTTTGGGGCGGAGCATCCCTTTATAAAAGTCTTCCGCAAGGGCACTGGAGGATACAAGCAGCTGGGAGTCCACCGTGCTCATAATAGCAGCGAGAATGGCTGCGAGAAGAACGCCGGACACCCACGGATTAAAAAGTACCTGGGTAAACAGAATAAAGACGGTTTCCTGATTCCCTTCTCCGAGCTGGGCGTTGCCGGAGAAGTAAGCAATACCGATAAATCCTGTAAAAATAGCACCGAGAAGAGAAATAACCATCCAGCTCATACCTACAAACCGGGCCATCGGAATTTCTTTTTCGGAACGTATCGCCATAAACCTCGTAATGATATGCGGCTGGCCGAAGTACCCGAGCCCCCAGGCAAGCAGGGAGACCACAGAAATAACACTCACATTCGTAAAGGCACTTAACGCATCCGGATTAATGGATGCCACGGTCTGGACAGAATTTCCCCATCCACCAATTTCTATAACGGCAGCGATCGGAACAGCAACGAGCGCCAGAAACATCAGAATGCCCTGGATAAAGTCAGTCCAGCTGACGGCCATAAATCCACCGAGGAACGTATACGTAATAATAACAGCGCCGCCGATCCAAAGAGCTGCCTGATAGGAAAGGCCGAACGAACTGACAAACAGGGTAGCGCCCCCGACCAGTCCGGAAGAGGTATAAAAAGTAAAGAAAATAAGTATAAATAATGCCGAAACAATCCGCAGTGCTTTTGTTTTATCGTGGAAGCGGTTTTCAAGAAAGTCGGGTATCGTAATTGAATCGTTGGCGATGATTGTATACCTGCGCAGTCTTCTTGCCTGAAACTGCCAGTTCAAATAAGCTCCAATGGTAAGGCCGATCGGCAGCCATATCTCACTCATCCCGCCCAGATACATGGCCCCTGGCAGGCCGAGCAGAAGCCAGCTGCTCATGTCAGACGCACCGGCACTGAGCGCAGCTACGGGTCCGTTTAATTTTCTTCCGCCTAAAACGTAATCCGAGAGGTTATTGGTCAGCTTATAGAATAAAAAACCAATGCCAAGCATTACAACAAGGTAAACGATAAATGTCACAATTGTTGGTACAGAAATATCCATTTAGGTGGTCTCCTTTTTTGATTTAACATAACTAATTGCTGCTAAAGCTACAGTAGCCGGCATAGGTATTAATATGAGCAGCCATGTGAATAATGTTATTCCTTCCATTCAGTACACCTCCCCTTGAATGTACTTTTATATGTTGCAAGAATAGTGCCAATATTCTTAACTTCAAAAGCCCTTAACAAAACCGGCGGAGACGTCCATTATAATTGAATATTTCGGTGGATAGAAGCGCAAATAGAAAAATTAAGAGATTAAAGGTGCAAAATTTTGCATTCCTAAGTTTTGGGATTTTGCGTACGGAGACTTCGCACTTCATGATAAAATCAGAGCAAGAATAAATTACAAAGAGGGTGGGTCCATGGTATATCAAGGTACGAATTCGTTATCCTATCCTGAGCTGAACGATGTGTTTGATCATTTAATGGTAAAAATGGATCAGGGGATCCGTGTTATTGATGCAGATGAAAACCTGATTATTTATAATGACAAAATGCGTGAAATTGAGTCCATGACATACGAAGATTTTAATAATAAAGGTATGATGGACGTTTTCCTTTTCGAGCATGAACGTGACAGCAGACTGCTCCAGGCTATCAAACAGGGAGTGGAAACGAGAGAAAAAAAACAGCATTATACAACGAGCCGCGGGAAAAACATCACGACTATCAACGAAATTTTTCCGATTTATTCTGGGGGACGGATTGTCGCAGCAGCCGAGATCGCAAAGGACGTTACCCGCATGGAAAAGCTGGTCCGGGAAAACCAGAAAAAAACCGACAGCGGGCTTTTTACATTTGACCAGATTATCGGGCATTCGGCTGAAATCACAGGGGTGGTGCAGAACGCGAAGCGGGCAATGAGAACGTCGTCTTCGGTGTTAATTGTAGGAGAAACGGGCACGGGGAAGGAATTGTTTGCCCAGAGCATTCACAGTGAAAGCGAGCGGGCCGGCCAGCCGTTTGTATCACAGAACTGCGCTGCTCTTCCGGAAACGCTGATTGAGGGCATTTTGTTTGGGACGGTAAAAGGAGCTTTTACAGGGGCATCCGAACGGGCGGGGCTGTTCGAAAAAGCAGAGGGCGGCACGCTTCTGCTCGATGAAATTAATTCGCTTCCGGTGGCACTGCAGGCAAAGCTTCTGCGAGTTCTGCAGGAAAAAAAGGTCACCCGTTTAGGATCGCACAAAGAGCAGTCCATCAATGTCCGCATTATCGCCACGATGAACAAAGAGCCGGCAGAGGCTATTCAAAACAACGAACTTCGTGAGGATCTTTTTTACCGTATTGGCGTTGTTACGCTGTATGTCCCTTCGCTGCGGGAAAGAAAAACAGATATCGAGCCGCTGGTGGAAACCTTTCTGGAAAAGTACAACCGTGTTTTTCAAATGGACGTTAATCGTGTCTCACCTGCGGTGAAAGCGAGGCTGGAGTCTTATCATTGGCCGGGAAACATCCGGGAGCTTGAACACGTCATCGAGGGAGCAATGAATTTAATGCTTGATGAAGAAATGATCGAAGAAAGCCACCTGCCGGACCATTTCCGCAAACGCACCGATCTTCTGGAAACAGGGGAGATAGAGAAAGGCGGGCCGGCTGGAATAAGCAGCCGCGAAGGAAGTTTAAAGGAACGTCTGCTTGAAATGGAATTTGCTTTGATTAAAGATGCGCTGAACCAAAGCGGCGGTAACGTCATGCAGGCAGCCAAAGAGCTTGGCATCAGCCGGCAGAGTCTGCAGTACCGGATGAGTAAATTTCATTTATAATTTTTTGCATAAAGCGCAAAATTTCTTGCGGTTTTGACGGACAGGCTTTTTCTTTTTTACGGAAACCCCTGCGGATACCGGTGCAGCCATGTTGGCACGTATTTTGCAACAGTATAGGGCAGTACTGAAAAGATCAGGAGGGTGCACCTATGACAATTTCACGTTCGTTTTTTATATTTCTTTCCCAGAATAAGACGCTGACAAAGGGCGCCAAAAAGTGGGGCATTCACCTCGGGGCTTCAAAAGTAGTGGCTGGGGAAGATATTGATGAAGCATTAACAACCATTCAATCGATGAACGAGCAGGGCCTGATGGCGACTATTGACCATCTTGGGGAATTTATAACGGAAAAATCAGAGGTGGAAGAAGCCAAGCAGAAAACTATCGAGATTATTGAGAGCGTCTATGCGAAAAACGTACAGTCAGAACTGACAGTAAAGCTGACGAAGCTTGGTCTTGATATAGATACAGACTATTGTACAGAAAATATGAAAGAGATTCTGCAGGCGGCCAAGGAAAAACAAAATTTCGTAAACATCGACATGGAAGACTATTCCCGTTATGAAAAGACGCTGAATGTACTGAAAACGCTCCGAAAGGAATATGATAATGTAGGCACGGTCCTACAGGGGTATTTACGGCGGGGGCTTGAGGATCTCGACAGCCTTGCCGGGGTGCCTCTTCGGATTGTAAAAGGGGCTTATCAGGAAAAGGAAGAGGTTGCATTCAAAGACAAGCATGAAATTGACGCCAATTATTTTCTGATGATTCAAAAACATTTGCTTCAGGAAGGTTTTACGGCTATTGGGACACATGATCACCGGATTATTAACGCGGTTAAGCTGTTTGTGGAAGACCAGGGTATAGCTTACGACACATTTGAATTTCAAATGCTGTATGGCTTTCGAACAGAACTGCAGCTGCAGCTCGTGCAGGAAGGCTACAATGTCAGAGTCTACGTGCCCTTTGGCAAAGAATGGTACGGTTATTTTATGAGAAGACTGGCGGAACGCCCGCAAAACCTTGTATCCGTGGCTAAAGGAATGATTACGAAATAAAAGGTTCATGCTGCGCCGCTCCTGAAAAGGGGCGGCGTTTTGGTATCCAGACAGGCAGAAAACCTTAAGGCAACAGTTTAATCATGCAGTGCTTTTTGCGTATAATGGAGGTGACACGCAGCTGAAACTGGAAACAGAAAGGAAACCGATGATGCAGACAGTACAGAAACGACGGACAGCAGGCTTTTTACTGGTGATAAGCGGAGCCTCCCTCTGGGGTATTGGAGGAACAGTATCGCAGTATATTTTTGAAACTCACCGCCTGCCTGTGGAATGGCTGGTGGCTGTCAGACTGCTTCTTTCCGGCATCCTTCTGTTAACTATTTCTTTAATGCTTGGAAATAAAGAAAAAGTAACCGGGATCTGGAAGCAGAAAAAGAGCGCAGGAGCGGTGCTTATATTTGGTTTATTCGGCATGCTCGCTGTTCAGTATACATACATGGCTTCCATTGAAAGCGGAAACGCAGCCGTGGCCACACTGCTGCAATATTTGGCTCCAGTGTTCATTCTTGCTTACCTGCTTGCCGTCCGGCATACATATTGGAATATACGGGACGCGGGCGCTGTGCTGATGGGACTTGCCGGCACGTTTCTGCTGCTGACAAATGGAGAGCTGGCCGAATTATCTGTGCCGCCGGAAGCAGTAGTCTGGGGTATTCTTTCCGGGGTGGCGCTTGCCTTTTATACTCTTTACGCAGGCCCTCTTTTGGCAGCGTGGGGCTCTATGAATGTAATCGGGTGGGCGATGACTGTTGGAGGAGCAGCTGTAAGTTTTTTGCATGCCCCGTGGGACGCCGCATGGGAGAGCTGGACATGGCGCATGGCCGGGAGCGTAATTTTTGTCGTTATTTTCGGCACTATGATTGCTTTTTGGTTTTATCTGGAAAGTCTGAAATATTTAAAGCCGCAGGAAACAAGTATTTTGGGATGCCTGGAGCCTCTTGCCGCTATTCTGGCTTCGGTATGGTGGCTGCACGTACCGTTTGGTTTCTATCAGAGCGTGGGCACGTGCCTGATACTTGGCATGGTCGTTTATTTGTCACTGCCGCAAAAGCAGCGGGCAAAGCCTGCGCCGGTGTAAAGAAAACAGAAGGTAAAGGGTAAATAAACACAGCCTGAAGGGAAAATGTACTAAAATAAGTAGAGAAAGTGAAATACAATTCGGAAGGATGGAAAGCTGCATATGTATCAAAACCTCAACGAATGCGTAGAAGATCTTGAAAAGCACGGCCATTTAGTACGAATCAAGGAAGAAGTCGATCCCTTCCTGGAGATGGCTTCCATTCATTTAAGGTTCTATGAACAGGAAGGGCCGGCCATTTTATTTGAAAATGTAAAAGGAAGCCCGTTTCAGGCTGTTTCTAATTTATTTGGCACGGTTGAACGCAGCAAATTCATTTTTCGGAAAAACTGGAAGCAGGTTCAAAATGTTATCACGATGAGAAATGATCCGGTACAGGCACTGAAGCATCCGCTCCGTAATATGACGAGCGGCCTGGCGGCAGTAAAAGCACTTCCGAAGAAAAAGAAAGGCGGGGCGGAAGACTTTCGGGAAGTCAGCATCAGTGACCTGCCGATGATTCAGCACTGGCCGCGGGATGGCGGCGCGTTTCTCACCCTGCCACAGGTGTATACAGAAGACCCGGAAAAATCGGGACCGATGAATGCCAACCTCGGCATGTACCGGGTACAGCTTAGCGGAAATGACTTTGTCCCCGATGAAGAGGTGGGCCTGCATTACCAGATTCAGCGGGGAATTGGTGTGCATCAGGCGAAGGCCGTAGCCAAGGGAGAGCCTTTAAAGGTCAGTATTTTTCTCGGCGGGCCCCCCGCTCATACTATTTCAGCGGTGATGCCGCTTCCGGAAGGGCTGAGTGAAATGATGTTTGCCGGCATGCTGTCCGGGCGTCGTTTTCAGTACAGCTACGAAGACGGCTACTGTATTAACCAAGATGCCGATTTTGTTATTACCGGCGATATTTATCCGGAAGACACGAAGCCAGAAGGCCCGTTTGGCGATCATTTGGGCTATTACAGCCTGACGCATGATTTCCCGGTCATGAAGGTTCATAAGGTGTATGCCAAAGATAAAGCTATCCTCCCCTTTACTGTCGTCGGGCGGCCGCCGCAGGAGGACACGTCGTTTGGTGCAGTGATCCATGAAATGACAGGGGAAGCGATCAAGCAGGAAATTACTGGAGTCAAAGAAGTACACGCAGTAGACGCTGCAGGGGTGCATCCACTGCTGCTCGCAATTGGCAGTGAGCGGTATACGCCGTTTCAAAGCGTAAAGCAGCCGGCAGAGCTGTTGACAATCGCCAATCGTATTCTCGGCACAGGCCAGTTAAGTCTAGCCAAATATTTATTTATCACAGCGGAACAGGAAAGAGAGCTCGATACGCATCAGGAGGAGGATTTTTTCACGTACATGCTTGAGCGGATTAATCTGCGCCGCGATCTTCACTTTCAGACTAAAACGACGATCGATACGCTTGATTACAGCGGAGAAGGGCTGAATGAGGGAAGCAAGGTAGTTATCGCAGCTTATGGGGATGTGAAGCGGGATCTTTGTCAACGCGTGCCGGACGGCTTTCCGGCTGACAGTCCGATTCATTCTCCCAGGCTTGTCATGCCGGGCGTAATTGCGGTGGAAGCACCGGAATTTTCCAGTTACAAACAGGCAGCTGAAGAAATAGCTGTTTTCGCTTCGAGCCTCGATCAGAAATGGGATGTTAAAGAAACGCCGATGATTATCATCTGCGATGACAGCAGCTTTGTCAGTGATACGATGCGAAATTTCCTGTGGGCCGTTTTTACGCGCAGCAATCCTTCCCACGATATCCATGGCGTGAACAGCTTTTATGAAAACAAGCACTGGGGATGCGACAGTCTGATCATCGATGCCCGCATCAAGCCACATCATGCACCGCCGCTGCTTCCAGATGAAAATGTGGAGCGCCGGGTGGACAGCCTGATGGAACGAATTGACTTAAGAAAAAAATAGTCTGCTGAAAAATGTTTAAAATGGAACAGAAGCGTGAACAGAAGGACACCTGTTTGAAAAAGCAGAGTCAACAATCCAGAAGGGATGAATACCTGTAATGGAAAAACGGCAGCTTGGCAACAGTGACCTGCATGTGTCTCCTATCGGTTTGGGATGTATGGGAATGTCCGCTTTTTATGGCAAATTAAACGATGAAGAATCGAAGAAAACGATACACACAGCGCTTGACCACGGCATTAACTTTCTCGATACGGCTGATATGTACGGCCCCATGACAAATGAACGCCTGGTGGGTGAGGCTATCCAAAACCGGCGGGAAGAGGTAGTGCTTGCCACAAAATTCGGGAACGTCTACAGCAATAAAGGTGAACTGACAGGCGAAGTAAATGGTCGCCCGGAATACGTTAAGCAGGCATGCGATGCCAGCCTGAAGCGGCTCGGTATTGATACCATTGATTTGTATTATCAGCACCGGGTGGACCCTGATGTACCTATTGAAGAAACCGTAGGTGCGATGAAGGAACTCGTAGATGCCGGAAAAGTCCGGTACCTGGGGTTGTCAGAAGCAGCTCCTGAAACGATTCGCAGGGCTCATGGCACGCATCCGATTACAGCTCTGCAGACAGAATATTCGTTATGGAGCCGGGACGTGGAGGATGAAATTCTGCCTCTTTGCAAAGACCTTGGAATTTCCTTTGTAGCTTACAGCCCGCTCGGGCGCGGGTTTCTAACCGGACAGATCAAGCAGTTTGAGGATCTGGAAGAAGATGATTTCCGCCGCTTTTCTCCAAGGTTTCAGGGAGAAAATTTCAATAAGAACCTTGAGCTCGTGGATAAAATGAAGGAATTAGCTGAAGAAAAGAAATGTACAGCCTCCCAGCTGGCCCTTGCCTGGTTGAGGGAGCAGGGGGTAGTGCCAATTCCGGGGACAAAGCGGCGCACGTACCTGGAAGAAAATATTAACAGTCTGCAGGTAACGCTTACGGATTCCGATATGAAAGCGATTGATGACATTGCTCCTAAAGGCGCTGCCGCAGGTATGCGGTATCATGAAGAAGGAATGAAGACGGTGAACCGGTAATAAAAGCAGGCCCATCCCTCCAGGTGTATCCGGAGAGATGGGCTTTTTCTGTATGTGCAGGCTGCTAACTATTCTTAAAAGAGATGTGCTTTAGACGGCTTTTGGAGACCAGGCTGTACAGCGGCACTCCGATACGATCAGCGTAAGGGAGGTAGAGAAGAACACCTGGAAGAAAGCTGAGCGGAATAGCAAGCAGCAGCCGGCGTAAGGCATAAAAACCATGAAGCACCACTCCTTGATCTGTGCACATGTGCAGCTCGTGGGCCGCATTTCTTGAGGATAGATAAGGATAGTCTTCAGGAAGAAGCCGGGCTTCCTGAATGGGAACCCACTGGCAGCGGCCGTACAGATCAAAAAATTGAAAAATACGTACGGCTGCACGACAGGGCGGGCAGTATTTGTCGAAAAATAAGTAATGGATAAAGCATCTGTCCTTTGAAAGAATTTCAAACACATGAATCTGTGAACGTTTAACACGTATATTGTACGGGTATTTTCCCAGTAACGCCATAAAAACAAAAACGTCCGGGTGTGGCAGGGCGACAATTTCATATGCGGCGGAAATGGATGGATATAAAAGCCAGAACATAAGCCAGAAAAAGGATAATCGTTCTTTTTCTGGCTTTTTATATTTTTTTAGACGAACAGCAGGGTCAAACGGCGAAAAACAGAGCAGGTACGGGCTATTTTACGAAAGTTTAAGCAGAAGGCTGAAACAGGCAATTTAAAATAAGAAAGGAAAGATGAAATTGGCACAAATTAATCGTATACTCGTAGGAGTAGAAGCTCTCGAAGGCGCGTCCAATGATGCATTTTATAAAGCAAAGGAACTGGCGGAGGAAAACAATGCGACGCTGATCATTGCATTTGTTATGGACAAAAATGGATATGCTTCCCTGGAGCGTATGGACCCGCATGGCTTCGGAAGGTTGAAAAACCAGGCGGAATCACGCTTGAAGGCTTATAAAGAAATGGCAGAGCAGAACGGGGTCAAAGACGTGGAAACCGTTCTTGAGGTAGGAATTCCAAAAAAAGAAATGGAAAATCTGTGTGAAAAATATAATATCGACATGATTGTTATCGGCGAGACTGGATCGTCTAAAGTGGACCGGCTGTTTCTCGGTAACACAGCTAAAGCCATTCAGAAAAAAGCAAAATGTGACGTGAAGGTCATATCGACCAAAGAAGCAGTAAAAAAATAAACGCTAATAACTAAAGCAGCATAACTGCTTCAGAGCCTTCTTCCCGCTTGCGCGGGGGAAGGCTCCATGTATGGGAATTTTCCACAGCGGATAATGCTGCCAACAGATTAAAGCAATAGAAAAGGTGAACGAATTGAAATATTATTTACAGCAGCTAATGCCTAAAAAATTACGGCAGATTAAAAGTATGTCCTCAAGACAGCGGTGGTACGAACTCCGATCAAGTCTTTGGGTGCTCCCGGCCATTTATATCATTCTGGCCGTGCTTTTAGCCATTGGCGCCTACTACGTGGAATTCGGGCTCGAGCCTGCATTCGCCATGGCACCAATCCTATCAACAGGGTATTCATTAACCCAGACAATGTACAGTACGCTGCTCTCGGGCGTACTCACGTTAAACGCCTTTACGTTTAACTCAATACTCGTCGTTTTGACGAGCTTTTCCGGACAGTTTACACCACGGGTTTTGTTTAATTTTATCTCTGACCGAAGAACCCAGCATTCTATCGGTATCTTTAATTTATGTTTCTTTTTCCTGCTCATCGGATTTTTCTTCTTGAATTCCTCGATGGACCAGTACACAGTATTTCCCGTACTCGGCGTATTAGCTACAGCCGTGTCGGTAATAAACTTCATTTTGTTTATCAACCATGCAACGAAATGGATGCAGGTGCCAAGCATTACGACGAACATGAAAGAAGAATCACAGCAGCGGATTCTCAATACGCTGCTTTATGATCTTGAAGCACACCGCGCTAAGAATAAAAACGAGGTGCGTGAGCCGGAAACAGAAGGAGAGCCTTATATTGTTGCAAGTGAAACGACGGGCTTTATCCAGGTTATTGATTTTGGCAAAATCGTGAAAGAAGCAGCCAAAGACGGCATTGTAGTACGGCTGGATCGCCGGATTGGAGATTTTGTGCTTGAAGGCATTCCTATTTTTTCTTATTGGAAGACAAATGAAGAGCCGGATCTGCCGGTGAATGAAAAAAAGTACCGTAACCTGATGTATCTCGGGAAAAGTAAAACAGAAGTTCAGGATATCGAATTTGGGATCCGGAAGTTGACCGAAATTGCGATTAAAGCGCTTGGAAACGACGAACCAATGACAGCGCAGGACGCTATCTATCAGCTTACGGACCTCATATTTTCCATTTCCAAGGTGACCCGCTTTACTTCTTATTTAACCGACGATAACGATACGCTCCGGTTGATTATGAAAGACGAACAGTTTTCATATTACGTATATTCCGCTTTCACCTACATTGCCTCTTATGCAGAAGAAAAGCCCGGCGTAACTTTGACGCTCCTTGAAGCGTTGGTCATTTTATCAAAAGCCCTGGAAACCAAGGACAAAAACTGCTGCTGGCATTACGGCAAAAGCATTGCCCGCAATTATTCCGGAAAGCTTCCACAGGATTATGACCAAATCACGTTTATGAACCATTTGGAGCAGCTTTCAGGATCGGTGAATGATAAAGGTAAATTTTACGAAATGATTGATGATTTTGTAGAAAAAGATTTACTGGAAAAGAAACTGGTAGAGCGCAGAAAACAAGAAAAAGGATAAACCGAAGCCGATCCGTCAGCAAAAATGACTGGGTCGGTTTTTTTGTACTGTAAAGCCGGCAAAGAAACAAAAAAACCGGGCCGCATTTGCGGCCCGGGAGGGGTTTGAAGATTACTTAAAAGATTTTGTGCCTTCTGTAAGGGATTCCGAGGTTGGTTCAATCGCGGAAGTATCCTGGCGGTTGGCCAGAAATTCCGGACGCGGCTCCTGGCCGCTGAACGGATCGACGAGCTTGTT
>NZ_JBQLIB010000019.1:0-39657 GCF_056034365.1 Marinococcus sp. LNHM5E3-2.1 | reverse complement strand
AACAAGCTCGTCGATCCGTTCAGCGGCCAGGAGCCGCGTCCGGAATTTCTGGCCAACCGCCAGGATACTTCCGCGATCAAGCCAAGCTCGGATCGTCTTTCACACAAAACTTCCACTTCTGCAAAATAAGATACAAAAAGCATCCGGTTTTTCTTCCCGGATGCTTTTTTCATTATAATGTCGGTCTTCAATCACCGTTTGAATGTCTGATCCTTTTCGTCGTTTGATTTCTGTGTAAGCAGTACACTGTATAAAAGCGCAAACACCATGCCGCTGAAACCAATCATTTGAATAATAACACTTTCGAATCCCTGCAGCTGCAGAGTCCCCGTTAAAAACAGAGCGAGAAACGCAACCAACATTGCCACAGCCCATACAACTGGTTCTTTCATCGTTATTCCCTCCATTTTCTCTCATGAGTAGAGATAGGTTATCTATATCATAATAAATTCCTTTTCCTTTTCCCATCCGTCTGTAAAGTTATCTCCCATACTAATTTTTTCATTTGTCAGAAATAACTTTTATTCACCACCGCTGTTACGTTGAAACAATCATCTATTCCTAGTATGATAGTGGATAGTCCTTGTTAGATAGACATTTGTATATGCATAGAAAAATACCCGTGCTGCGTATGGAGCACGCGAACCGTCATGCACATTGTCTGCGACGAAACTTCATGAGAGAGGGTCATAGCGATGGGAAACACAGAAAAAGATTTACGAAACCGCAGTAAAGCCATCAGCGAGGGAGCCAACCGGGCGCCGAACCGGGCAATGCTCAGGGCCGTTGGATTTACAGACGACGACTTTAAAAAACCGATGATAGGCATTGCAAGTACGTGGAGCGAGGTTACTCCTTGTAACGTACATATCGATAATCTTGCACGCCACGCAAAGCAGGGAGCGTCCACCAACGGTGGTGCACCGCTTATTTTCAACACAATTACCGTATCTGACGGAATCGCAATGGGCCATGAAGGCATGCATTACTCCCTTCCAAGCCGTGAAATTATTGCGGACTCGATTGAAACTGTTACCAATGCGGAGCGTCTCGACGGGGTCGTCGCCATCGGCGGCTGTGATAAAACGACGCCTGGCTGCGTCATTTCTCTGGCCCGCATGAACATTCCTTCCGTTTACGTTTACGGCGGAACTATTCAGCCAGGTAAACTAAACGGTAAAGATATTGATATTGTTTCGTCCTTTGAGGCTGTCGGCCAGCACCAGACTGGTCAGATCAGCGATGAAGAGCTTCATCAGGTAGAGTGCAATGCGTGCCCGGGTGCTGGTGCCTGCGGAGGGATGTACACAGCCAATACGATGGCTGCTGCCGTAGAAGCGCTTGGCATGAGCATCCCCGGTTCTTCCTCCACGCCTGCGATTTACGAATACAAAGAAACCGAATGCAGACAGGCCGGGGAATTAACCATCGAACTGCTTGAAAATAACATTCTTCCAAAGGATATTATGACGAAAAAAGCGTTTGAAAACGCCATTACGGTTGTTATGGCGCTTGGTGGTTCCACCAATGCATTTTTACACCTTCTTGCGATTGCTCATTCGGCAGACGTGGACCTGTCTTATGACGACTTTGAACGAGTCCGCCAGAATGTCCCTCATATTGCCGACCTGAAGCCGAGCGGCAAATATGTGATGCAGGACCTTTATGAAATCGGCGGCGTGCCGGCAGTCATGAAGCTTCTCCATGAGGAGGGGCTCCTGCACGGTGAATGCCTCACGGTAACCAGCAAGACGCTTGCAGAAAACCTTGATGCTGTGCCGTCCCTCAAGGAAGGTCAGGAAATTATCCGTCCTATCGCTGAACCATTTAAAAAGACCGGTCCGCTTGTCGTTTTAAAAGGAAACGTCGCACCGGAAGGCTCCGTAATCAAGCTGTCCGGTCAGAAGATCAGCCGGTTCGAAGGCACGGTAAAAGTCTTTAACAGCGAAGAATCAGCTACAAAGGCTATCATGGACGGGGATATCGTCGAAGGAGACGTGCTCGTTATCCGTTACGTCGGCCCACAGGGCGGCCCGGGTATGCCGGAGATGCTTTCTGTTACTTCCATGATTGTAGGACGCGGTCTCGGCGGTAAAGTGGCTCTTATGACCGACGGTCGTTTTTCCGGCGGCTCACACGGTTTTGTTATCGGGCACGTTGCGCCTGAAGCAAGTGTTGGCGGTCCGATCGGTCTGCTTGAAAACGGGGACACCATCTCTATTGACAGCGACACGCAGGAGATCAACCTCCATATTTCCGATGAAGAGTTTGAAAAACGCCGGAACGCCTGGCAGGCGCCGGATCTTCCGGAAAAACGCGGAGCGCTGGCCAAGTACGCTAAACTCGTTTCTTCAAGTGCCAAAGGCGCCGTTACCGACGCAGATTTATAAGCAATACTACGGAGAGCTGCCTTTTCGGGCAGTTCTCTTTCTTTTCAGCATTTTTTTGAAGACTCTTGAGTTTCCAACAATTTATGGTAAATTATGAAGGTATTGAGCACTACATACATAGCATAGCCACGAAAGGAGTTTCCTATGTCTAAAAAACCAAGGCCCAGTTCCGGCCGTACATTCGCAGCCATTGTAGCCGTTATAGCTGTGATTTTGCTCGCTATCATTCTTGTCGGCAACTTCGGCGGCGGAAGCAGTGACAATTCCGGCGGGAGCAGCGGAGAAAGTCTTGATACAAGCGGCCAGCCCCTCAAGGGGGACGAGGATGCCCCGGTAACAGTCGTTGAATTCGGGGATTATAAGTGCCCTGCGTGCAAAGATTTTCACGAATCGGTCGTTCCTGAAATCGAGTCCCAGTTTATTGAATCCGGCGATGCCGCTTTCCATTACGTTCATTACCCATTTCTAAGTGAAGATTCCACTACAGCGGCAGAATTCAGCGAAGCCGTTTATGGCGAACTCGGGGATGAAGCCTTCTGGAGCTTTCACGATACACTTTTCGCCAACCAGCCGCAGAATGAAGGCGGCGATTACTTTACCCAGGAACGTTTAGCGGAGCTGCTGCAGACAACAGCTTCCGAAGAGGAAGTAAACACCGTGATTGAAGCTTTTGAAAACGGCACCTATGAAGAAAACGTGGAGAATGACCGTTCTATGGCCGAAGATCTTGGTGTAAACAGCACCCCTTCCGTATTTGTGAATGGAGAACTATTTGAAGGTGACAGCTATCAGGAGCTGCTCGATATGATTGAAGAAGAGGCAGGGGAGTAACGCCTATGGATCGTTGGTTAAGTGCGGCCTGGCTGATGGCCATTACCGCTACGCTCGGCAGCTTATCGTTCAGCGAAATTTTAGGCTACACGCCGTGTGAGCTTTGCTGGTATCAGCGCATTCTTATGTACCCGCTCGCAGTTATTTTGGGCGTGGCTGTCTTCCGCGGGGAGCGGCAGGTCATATGGTATGCGCTACCTCTTGCTGTTCCTGGCATGCTGCTTGCAGGCTATCATTACCTTTACCAAAAGCTTCCCGTGCTGCAGCAGGCCACGGAATGCACCGGTGCGGTTTCCTGCTCCGATCAATCAGCGCAGTGGTTCGGGTTTATTACTATTCCTCTTCTTTCTTTCACTGCATTTTTGATTATTTCCATTGCTCTTTTGATTATCGCTGTAAGCAAAAAATAGTCACATGCCCTCAGGCACGTGACTATTTTTTATTATTCTTCGGACGAAGCCACGGCTTCTTCTATTTCTGTAATCATTTTATCCATCGACTGCAGACCGCCGCCGGAAAGATACCAGTATTCCGGGTCCAGATAATGAATGTCATCGTTCTGCGCTGCCTGTGTTTCATTCACAATGTCATTATCGAGAGTTTCCGCAGCTGACTGCTCTTCCCCGCCTTCACTGACTACCGCACTGCGGTCTATGACGAAGAGGTGTTCTGGATCTTCTTCCGCTAAGTATTCATAGGAAGCACTCTGTCCGTGTGTAGATGCTTCGATATTTTCATCCGCTGCCGGCACGCCAAACACGTCATGGATCAGCCCGAAGCGGGAGCCTTCGCCATAAACACTCAAGGAACCGTCGTTTACAAGCGTCACCAGCGACTCTCCGGCATCTTCAGCCTTTTCGTTTAAATCTTCAATGCGGGTATGAAGCTCGTCTACTTTTTCCTGCATCTGCTCTTCCTTCTGGAAAATCTCTCCGATCATTTCCATGTTGCTGTCAAAGGATTCCATATAATTTTCTGTATCCACTGCTGTATAAACAGTCGGAGCAATCTCGCTCAGTTCCTCATAGGCATCACTCTGGCGCCCTGAAATGATAATAACATCCGGCTCCATTGCGTTAATTGCTTCAAAATCCGGCTCTTTCAGGCTACCGATATTTTCATATTCATCGCTGCTGTAATCATCCAGGTACGAAGGAAGCGACTCCTGGGCCACGCCGTCCACGTCTACATTAAGCTCATCCAGCGTCTCAAGCATTTCATAGTTAAACACGACGACATTTTCAGGGTTTTCCGGTACTGTTGTTTCACCCAGCTCGTGTTCCACCGTCACTTCCCCGCTGCTTTCCTTCCCCTTTTCTTCACTGGTGTCTTCCTCATTTGAAGCACTGCTGTTTTCACCTTCTGCAGTTGATGACCCTGAATTATCAGCTCCGCATGCAGCAATAAGTGCTGTTCCCAATACTGCAGTTGACGCAAGCATCCATTTGTTCTTTTTCATTTTTCTATTCCCCCTGGATAAGTTATTTTATTTTCCAAGCCCTGATGCGCTGGTGCTCCCTCCTTTTGTTACTCTTTCGCCGTATCAACGGGCCGGTGGCAGTGTTTATGTAAAGTAAACACAGATTTTCTGATCGTTAATACGACAGATCGGCATATCCATTTCATAGATATCTGTCAGCACTTCTGATGCCATCATCTCTTCGGTGGTGCCCTGAGCTACGATATGCCCATTTTTTAAAGCGACGATGTCATCGGAGTAACAGGAAGCAAAATTAATATCATGAATAACCAGAAGCACGGTTTTGCCCATGTCTTTAACTAAACGGCGCAGCACCTTCATGATTTGCACCGAGTGCTTCATATCCAGATTGTTCAGCGGCTCATCGAGCAGAATGTAGTCGGTGTCCTGAGCAATAACCATTGCAATGAAGGCCCGCTGCCGCTGGCCGCCGCTCAGCTGATGAATAAAGGAGTCCTGCATCGTTTCAAGCTCCATGTAATCAATTGCCTGATCCACATATTTCCAGTCTTCTGCGCTCAAACGTCCCTGCGAATAAGGAAAACGGCCGAAGGAGATTAATTCACGGACGGTAAGCCGGGCGTTCATTTCGTTGGACTGCTTTAAGATCGCCAGTTTCTTTGCCAGCTCCCGGCTTTTTGTTTTCGTAATGTCCTTGTCCCCGATTTTCACTTCGCCTTCGTCCTTCGCGATCAAACGGCTGATCATGGCAAGCAGCGTACTTTTTCCCGCCCCATTCGGACCGATAAATGAGGTGATCTGCCCCTGCTTAATCGTTACGGAAACGTCGTCTACGACCGGCGTTTCATCGTATTTTTTTGTTACATTCATTACCTGGACCATGCTTTATTCCCCCTTAATAACAGATAGATAAAGTAAATGCCTCCGATAAAATTCACAATGACGCTGATCGCTGTGTTGAAGCCAAGCACCCTCTCGACGAGCAGCTGTCCGCCGATAAGAAATGCCACAGCCGCAAGCGCAGCAGCCGCAAGCAGCACGCTGTGCCGGTAATCCTTCATCAGCTCGTAAGCAACGTTTGCCACGAGCAGGCCTAAAAACGTAATAGGCCCGACGAGCGCGGTTGCAATGGAAATAAACATAACTACAATGATAAGCAGACGCTTTACCACGTATTGATACGGCACTCCCAGGTTAACCGCCTGGTCCTTCCCAAGGGAGAGAACATTTAAATATTTCATGAAAGACAGGGAGTAGATAAACAGCAGTACAAAAGCCGCTGCAGAAATACCGAGAATATTTGTATTCACATTGTTAAAGCTTGCAAACATATTGTCCTGAATCGTTAAAAATTCATCTGGTGATATGAGGACCTGTAAAAATGTTGAAATGCTGCTGAACAATGTTCCGCAGACAATTCCGACGAGCAGCAGAAAGAAAATATCCTGCTGCTCCCCCTGAAATAAAAAGTAGTAAAGAATGACGGCAAACCCGAGCATCAAGGCAAGCGATACGAAAAAGTTCAACGGACCGTTAACTACAACCGCCGACGTGGAACCGAAAAAGAACACGAGTGCTGTCTGCAGCAAAATATACAATGAATCGAGACCTATAATACTAGGTGTTAAAATCCGGTTATTCGTAATCGTTTGAAAAATAACAGTGGAAAAAGCAATCGCACCGCCGGTCATAACCATAGCAAGAAGCTTCTCTGCCCGGTGCTCCAGGACGTAATCCCAGTTACCTCCAGCGTCTGTAAACATAAAGATGACGGCGAGAACAAGCGACAAAACAGCCAGTCCTATGATCTTCCAATTAAAACGCATATTTCTTCCTCCTCATCAGCATATAGAGGAACAAGAAACTGCCCAGGACACCTACGGTTAAACCGATAGGCACTTCATACGGAAAAACGATCAGCCGCCCAAAAATATCACAGACTAGCACAAACACCGCGCCAAGCAGTGCGGTATGAATCAGCGTTTTCTGCAGATTGTCCCCCAGGTAGATAGCAACAATATTCGGTACCACCAGGCCTAAAAAAGGGATGGTCCCCACTGTTAATATAACGACGGCCGTCACAGCGGCGACAATGGTAATGCCAAGATTGACGACTGTACGGTAATTCAGCCCCAGGTTCACCGCAAATTCTTCTCCCATGCCGGCGATCGTAAATCGTCCGGCAAATATGTAAGCTATGAAAATAAGTGGCAGGCTGACATACAGGAGCTCATATTGCCCATTCACAATTAATGAAAAATCTCCCTGTAGCCAGGCTGACATGTTCTGGACAACGTCATACCTTAAGGCAAAAAACGTTGTGACGGAGCCTACAACACTCCCAAACATTAATCCCACCAATGGAATAAATATGGGATCTTTAAATTTCACGCGCTCCAGAATTGTCATAAAAATAAACGTACCGAGAAGTGCGAATAAAAAAGCTACGCCGGTCCGGAGCAGCGGCGTGGCTCCGCCAAACCAGATCATGGCCACTAAAATGCCAAACCGGGCCGAGTCCATCGTACCGGCTGTAGTAGGAGAAACAAACCGGTTCCGGCTCAGCTGCTGCATGATTAACCCACAGATGGCCATCCCCATGCCGGCCATAATAATACTGAGGAGCCGTGGTATACGGCTCGATGTCAATGTACGCCATTCGTCTTCGTTTCCTGCCATCAGCCCCTGAACCGACACCGTCTGGACGCCGATAAACAGGGAACCGGCCGAAAGAAGAACGAGAAGAACGAGTAAGTACCACCATTTCATCTGTAAACACTTCATTTCCAAGAACAATTGCATCGTTCTGCGTCTAATTATTAATGATATTCATTATCAATTACATTTTTTATTCTATCACCCCGGTTCTAAATGTCAATGTACCTTTTGCTTTTTTTCCTAAATTTTTCATAAACGAAAAAGCCGGCCTGCCTGAAAGGCAGAACCGGCGTTTCATATTCTCGTTAAGACGGGAGTGTTACTTTGTCCATGAATGCTGAAAAAGCATAGGAATCTTCATTGTAGGCGTATAAAAACATGGATCCTGAAACGGCCGTCCGGTAGGAAACATTTTCCCATCCTCCGTTTTCAGTCACTTCCTGCTGGAACTGCTCCTCTGCCTGTACAGCCGCATCCCGGGAATCGAACTCATAAACCGCTACTTTTGTATTCGTGCTGTCTTCCTCCCACATTTCGCTTTCGTGATCTATGGATACCGGGGCCGCAGGGCTTTCTTCTGTCTCCTGCATAGAAAGCCCGTTGCTTTCAAGCTCCGTGATCCATTGTTCTGCTCCCTCTGCCTCATTTCCACAGGCCGATGCAAGCAGCAGCATGCCTGCTGCTGCGCACGCTGCCATCCTGTTGAAAAGCCGCATTGCAGTCCCCCTCCTCCCGAAAAAAATGAATATGCTGCTGATTATGTATATGTTTATTCTAACAGGGATTTCCAGTCGAAACATTATTCTTCTCGTTTTTTTGCACATTTTTATGCCTTTGTTACAATAGAGAACAGCATGAAAGGAGCGAATAAATAATGACTACGAATAACCGCATTGAATCTAAAAATTCTTTTGAGGAAACAATACAAACAGAAACACCGGTAGCGGTAGAATTTTCAGCAGGCTGGTGTCCGGACTGCCGGAAACTCGATATGTTTATAGACGATGTACTGAACCGTTTTGACAGCGTGCCATTTCATAAAATTGACACCGAACAGCTGCCAGACATTACAAGCGAACAGGAAGTAATGGGCATACCGAGTATTCTTGTATTCCAGAACGGGGAAAAAATAGGCCATTTGCATAGCGCAGATGCTAAAACCCCGGGTCAGGTAAGCGACTTTTTCTCCAAATATTACTAAAGAAAAACTGCCGGGACTCCGGCAGTTTTTTAATTTTCCGGGCAGCCCATGCCGTGCTTTGTTTGAAATTGCCAGAAGCGGGAATGTTCCCTTCAGCATACTAAAAAGGGGTGAACATTATGGCAGTTATTGATGCCAAAGAAATATTAAGCGAATACCGCCGCGGCATAGAGCAATTCAGTGAATCGTATCAGGAAATCGCAAAAAATTACAACCGCTTTACGTCGAGTGCTTTTGAAGGCGGAGAAGTTTCGACCGCTCAGAAGCATTTGACAGCTCTTGCTATTGGCGTTCATCAGGGTGATACTACATGCATTGTTTACCATATGGACCAGTGTCTCCATCATGGATGTTCTGAGGATGAAATCAAAGAGTATATGGGTGTAGCGGCAGCTTTTGGCGGCGGCGAATCCATGAGTGAAGCAGTGACGATAGGCCTCGATGCCCTGCAGCAGTTAAAGGATAGATAAACAAGAAGCTGTTTCCGGCAAAGGAAACAGCTTCTTGTTATTTATCCAGGATATCTACAACAAATTGGGACCATGTCTCAAGCCGCTCATATGTATCCGGCTGGGACAGTTCATCCACGCTTGTCCAGAAGCCGCGGATCTGCTCCGTTTCTTTGACCTGTACGTCCACGTGCTCCGGAAGAATAAAAGTATATAGAATGCCGAGATGCACTTCACCGACGGCGTTATCGTCATCATTAATCAATCCAAGCGCCTGCATTTCCGCTCCTTCCATAGAAGAAATATGAAGTTCTTCTTCCAGCTCACGGTCAGCATTTGTGTGCAGCAGCTCCTGAAATGTCGAAACGCCGGATTCAGCATTCATATGCCCTCCAAACCCGAGGGACAGTTTATTATGCAGCCTTCCTTCTCCTCCGCCTGCAAGCCGTTCGTATGCGAATAATTGTTCTCCCCTTCGAATGACTACATAGGGAATCGGCTGTTTCCAGGAAGGGTCTTCTTCGGCGTCTCCCCGCCTTTTTTCCGTATATGTATCCGCAATCGTTCCAATAATTTCCTGAATTTGGTCCTGCTCGTCCTGCACCCCGTGAAATGCCCGGGCTTCGCATGCAAATACCTGCTCTCTTGGTGCTACTACAATCATTTCATCCATTTTACCCATACTTTTCACCTCTTTGTGATGTTCATCTGTACTTTATTATAATTATAGCGGAAATTTTTTATATACACATTAAAAAAGCCAGGCGCAGGCCCGGCTTTTTTGTTAGTCGAAAATGAAATCTTCGTCCCGGACCGGCTCCACTGTTGCTTTTTTGTAGCCGTTTCCTTTCATCGAGAAGAAATCATGGGATTTTGTTTTTGTATCCATGCCGTTTAATACAATCGGGTTAATTTCTTCCTCTTCAAAATACGCATCCAGGCCTAAGTTCATCAATGCTTTGTTCGCATTGTACCGAAGGAACTTTTTCACATCAGAGGTCAGTCCTACCGGATCATACAGCTGTTCGGTGTAAAGCAGTTCATTTTCATACAGCTCCATGAGGAGGTCGTGGGCAAATTCCCGCAGCTCTTCCTGCTTTTCCGGTGTCTGGCGCTTGTAAATTTCCTGTGCCAGAAGACCAACGTATACCCCGTGGATCGCTTCGTCACGGATAATCAGGTTAATGATTTCCCCGCTCTGCATGAGCTTGCCCTGGCCGTAGAAATAAAGCGGATAATAAAAGCCGCTGTAGAACAGAAAGCTTTCAAGATAAACAGAAGCTACCATCGCTTTGTACAGGGAAATTTCGTCCCCGTCTTCGATTTTATTGTACTGCTCGACAATACGGGTAGCTTTTTTCTGCAGGTGCGGATTTTCCTTCACCCATTCAAACAGCTCATTGATTACTTCTGTAGAAGCAAGTGTCATGAAAATGTTCGAATAGGATTTTGCGTGCACCGCGTTTTCCATCATTGCCATAAAGTTTAATACCGCTTTGCGCTGGTGGCCTTCCACCTGCTCAGCAACCTTTGGCATGCCGACATTTCCCTGCTCTGTATCGAGCAGGGTCAAACCGGCGAGTACTTTCATATACGTGTCTTTTTCTTCATCGGATAAATATTTCCACGTGAGCAGATCCCCGTTGAGTGATATTTCCTCTGGAAGCCAGAACTGTTTTACGTTCTGGCTGTAAAACATCTGCGTAAAATCGTCGTCTTGTTTTGACCAGTCGGCTGCGTCAAATATTTGATTCATGGGGTGATGCTCCTTTCTTTACACGACGCAGGAGAGGCAGTCGTCCTGTCCTGTGTCTTTTGTCCGCGCATAGTAAATCGTCTTGATACCTTTATGGTGGGCATAGAGATCAATTCGGTTCAGGTCTCTCGTGGTGATGGTGTCACGCACAAAGAGAGTGAAGCTGATGCCCTGATCGATGTGCTCCTGGATAGCTGCGATCATATCCACAACGTTGAACATATCCATGTCATATGCCGCTTTGTAGTAGAACCAATTATCCGGCGCAAGGCCCGGCATCGGGTAATACGTTTTCGAGTTGCCGTACGTCCGTTCTTCAATCCGCTCCATAATCGGCATAACAGAAGCAGTAGCCGACTGTACATAGGAAATGGAGCCGGTTGGTGCGATTGCCAGGCGGTAGCTGTGGAACAATCCGTGCGTCTGCACCTGCTTCATCAGCTCTTCCCAGTCTTCAGCATCCGGCAGGGCCATGCCTTCAAACAGGTCCGCAATTTTAGCAGAGGACGGGAGGTAAGGACGGTTCAAATACTTATCAAAGTAGGAGCCGTCAGCATAGCTGGATCCTTCGAAGCCGTAGAACGTCTCTCCTGTTTCTTTTGCAAGCTCCATCGAACGCTGAATGGAATAGAAGTTCACAGCCATAAAGAAGAAATCAGCGAATTCCCGTGCTTCCTCACTTTCGTAGGCGATATGGTTCTGCGCCAGAAAGCCGTGCAGGTTCATCGCGCCGAGGCCAATCGATTTCATCATCTGGTTGCCGCGGCGTACAGCCGGAGCATTCGTAATATTGGTATGCGTCGCTACGTGTGTCAGAGAATCAGTGGCGAGCTTTACTGTATCCTTGATCGTTTTGTGCTTCATAACATTGGCAATGTTCAACGAACCAAGGTTGCAGGAAATATCGAGGCCGACTTCATCTTCCTCGCCGTAATCCGTATAGCTTGATACCTCAGACGCCTGGAGGACTTCAGAGCAAAGGTTGGAGAATTTTACTTTGGACACGTTATTCAGCGCGTGCGCCCGGTTGACGTTATCCTGGAACATCAGGTAAGGGTATCCGGATTCGGACCGGAGAATCGCCAGCTTTTCAAGCATGCGGCGGGCATTGACCTTGTCTTTTTTCACGCGGTCGTCCTCGACGAGCTTGTCGTACATTTCGCTCATATCCATTTCATCAAGATGTTCACCGTACGCCCGGTACACTGTGTGCGGATAGAACAGATACATATCTTTATCCTGGCGGGCGAGTTCAACGAATTTATCCGGAATCACGACTCCGATTGATAAGGTTTTAACACGCACGTCTTCATCGGCCGAAATTTTCTTTGAATCCAGGAAGTCGTGAATATCCCGGTGAAAAATATTTAAATACGCCGCGCCGGAGCCCTGGCGCTGCCCCATCTGATCTGCATAACGAAAAGCATTGTCGAGCAGCTTCATTACGCCGACGACACCTTTTGTCGCGTTTTCCACATCCTTAATGGCTTCGCCCTTTGCCCGGAGCTTCGATAAGTTCAGTGACACACCGCCGCCTACCTTGGACAGCTGCATGGAAATATCGACAGCCCGGGAGATATCATTTAAAGAGTCGTTTACTTCCAGCAGGAAGCAGCTGACTAATTCTCCGCGCCGTTTTCTGCCGGCATTCAGGAACGTCGGGGTGCTCGGCTGATAATCCTGGCTCATCATCATTTCTGCAAACTGCTCAGCTTTCTCTGCGTTTCCATTGCCGAAATAAAGGGCCACAACAGCCACCCGGTCTTCAAAGCGCTCAAGGATCATTTTCTGATCATTGGTTTTCAGCGCATAATCATTATAAAATTTAAACGCGCTCATGAATGACGGAAAACGGAATTTCTTTTCATAGCACAGGTTGTAGACGCGCTCAATTTCTTCAAATGAATACGCCTCGAGGAATTCTTTTTCATAAAAGTCATTTTCGAGCAGGTAGTCGAGCTTTTCTTTCAGATCATGAAAGAAAACAGTGTGCTGATTGACGTATTGAATAAAGTATTGATAAACGGCTTCTTTGTCTTTTTCAAATTGAAAGGACCCGTCCTTTTGGAACATAATCTCATTGTTTAACTGGATCCAGTCGGTGGTTTGTGTTTGTTGCAACTTTCATCGCCTCCTCTGCGAAAATGGACACATCGTTTTTTGTTCCGCTCAGTTCGAATTTATGGAGTATGGGAACGTTGTAGTTCACTGCAATCTGATTGGCGCTTTTGGCGAAATTGTCTCCCCATACTTTGTTTCCACTCGATGCTACAGCAAGAAGCTGCTCTGCATGTTCTTCGAGAAATGTTTCGGTGGATTCCGGGATATTTCCAAATCCCTTCGTATAGGTGATAAGGATAAACGGTTCATCGATTTGTTCCGCTTCATTCAGACTGTACACCCGGTCAAACGGGATTTTTTCCGCAAAACGCTTCACGTTGCCCGTCATAGAATCAAAAATGATCGGTATCATCGAATCCCCTCCTTACTTTCTAAAATGCACGAATGTCTGTACACTTTTACTATACCACTACTATATATGGTGTAATCTTCTTTTTCAACATACATGATATAGATATTTTTCGTTCCATCCTCTTGACAATTAAAATCTCTGCCATACTTCCTTATACTCCTCGATTCTACCCTTAAAATTGTGCACATTTTCTGACAGAAAAAATTTCAGTAAGTAAGACCTGCTTCTATATCTAGTCTTTTATAAAAACTGCCAGTGTCTGTGCTACTACATACAGACATGCATTTAGTCCAGCTCTCTATTTACAGCGGGATAATTTTCGGTAAATTCTTGATACTTTCAGTGTACAGAAAAAATTTACCACGCATTATTTCAAACAAAAGCAGCCCGCGCTTACGCCGGCTGCTTCTCCATATTTCATCACCTTTTCAGGCGGGGTTTTATCTTTCTTTTAATTGAATTAGCTCGTTGACGATCCAGTAGGGGTCCGGCCGGGCGGCTTCCCAGACAGAAACTGCCACGGTGCCGTCCTGATCGATCACATACGTTACGTCTGCAGGGCAGTACGAATGATATCCGGCATGGCGCAGGGCCGCTTTAACCTCCGGGACGTCCTGAAGCAGGTGCTCCCGGCAGGAGATGCACGCATTATACCAGGAGGCTGCCACAGCATTTGTGTCTGCAAGCACCTTTCCTGTAAAAGACATGTGCTGCAGTTCTCCCTGAAGGGCGGCTACCTGCCCGCTGGCAGCTACTACGATCTGGGCTCCCATCTGCCGAAGCAGCGGGGAAGCCTCCTGATAGCTTCGCAGCCGTTCTGTTTCTGCATGTATCCAGCCGCCAAAACAGAAGAGAAGCACTACCGGACCCTGGAGGAGAAGCTGGTTTAACGTAACATTTTCCCCGTCCATGCCGGGCAGTGAGAATGCCGGTGCGCTCTCTCCTATTCTAAGTCCAGGGCAGAATCCCGGCCGTTTTTCCTGGTGCCATTCGTTCCATAAGATGCTTTTTGCCCGGTGCAGCTGTGAATGCAGCACCTTTTCCCTCAGTAGTGCCATTCCTGGAAGACTCCTTTCGGACCCCGTTCATCTGTTGGTGTTAGTCTTTAATTGTCGTCATTGTCATCGTCGTTGTTATCATTATCATCGTCGTTGTTATCATTATCATCGTCATCTTCAATATCCCTGGAAGCGATCGTACCGTCTGCATCATTTATGAAGAAATCGCCTTCCTGTTCGTTCGTTTCCACCGAAAGGTCGTACCCGTTCTCTTCACGGTCCAGCTCCCATTCATTCATCTCTCCGGAAACTTCGCCCATCCCCGAAGCCACAATATCTTCTAAACTGACGCTGTCCCCGTCCTGGATCAGCGGTTCTTCATTATCTTTATCATCATCGGTTTCTTTTTCAGTCACATTGCCGGAGAACGCTCCTACTTCAACATCGTATTCTTGTCTGCCTTCGAGCTCCACATTGTATTTCTGATCTTCCATATCCAGTTCCAGCTCAACCGCCTGACCGCCCGTTTCTTCCTCAGCAATCAGTACAGCTTCATCGGCAGTAATTTTTTCCTCACCAGAGCTGCTGTTGTTTTCGTTACTTTCTGCGGCTGTTTCTTCTGAAGATTTGTTTGAAGAGGTTTCTGCTTCCACGTCACTATTTATGGTCGTGTAAGCTCCTGCACCAATAACTGCACCAAGTGCCGTGACCCCCGCCAGACTACCTGCAAGTACTTTCCCTTTCATGGTCATTTCCCCCTTTATTTGTTGTTACACCTTTACTATAGAGGCCCGACATGAGAATATCCCTACAAGAAAATGAGAAATTGATGAGAAATACATGAACGACTCATAACAAGTAAAAAGACAAAAAAAAAGCCACCTGGAATCATCCAGGCAGCTTCTGCCGTTTAATCATCCCAGGTGACTGACAGTATTTCTCCGGTGATGCCGTGTACCTGAACCGTAGCTTCGTCGTCATCATTTTGTTCAAGCTCCACGTAGTAAAACGGCTCCCCAGCATCCGACGTTTCGAAATCAACGTCGTCCACTTCCCCGTTCACTTCTTCCTGCGCCACAGCTGCGGCTTCCTGTTCACTAAGCACTGTCTGGCGTCTTTCTTCACGCTCTTCCTGTGCTTTTTCTTCTAAAATATCTCCTGACCGCGCATCGATAGTCATTTCTTCCAACGCTTCGTCTTCGGCAAACTCCACTACGTACACGGCGGTTCCTTCCCATGTTTCCCGGCTGATTTCTTCAATAGAAAAGTCAGTTTCTTCTTCTGCCCGGGCGCGTGCTTCTTCTTCTGTTAGAGCTTCTGTATCAACAGTGCTGTTACCTGCTACCCGTGTGACGCCTGTGACCGCTCCGTCTTCAGCATCCACCTGCAGCTGGTACGTCCCCCGGTCAAGCTCTGTCATCACCTCATAGGTGCCGTTTTGTTTTTCCACGCTCGTGATGTTCCCCTGATACTGTCCCTGAACAGCCTGTTCAATTTCCTCCGGCGACATTTCCGGGGTAAAATACGGCGAAAACCGCCAGGCCCCAAAAGTGGCCACTATGATACCAGCCACCAGCACAAACAGAAAGATAACATTTTTCACCGCAGGCCCCCCTCTCCCTGTTGCTATTATTGTATCCGTTCATTCTGAGAAATTGATGAGAAAGGGAGAGTCATTCATTGGTTACAGGAAAAATTAAGCGGACTGCCGTTCCCTGGCCGTGCGTGCTTTCAATTGTGATGCGTGCGCCGAGAGCTTCAGTAATATCTCTGGCAAGCGACAAACCGAGCCCGTAGCCCCCGCTTGCCCGTGTTCTCGACTCATCCACCCGGTAAAAGCGTTCGAAAACTCGTTCAATATCCTTTTCCGGAATACCGATGCCCCGGTCAATCACAGCGATGACCGGTTCTGTATCTATCGTTTCGATTTTTACATCAATGACATCACTGCTGTATTTCCGGGCATTATCAAGCAGGATATACAACAGCTGCTTCACTTTGTCGGGATCAGTCTGAACGATTGCCGGCTCCCCGGTTAGTTCGATCTCCCGGTGGTAGCTGCTGCGGTAGTTTTCCACAGCATCTGCTGCCACCGTCTCCAGGTCCACTTCGGTAATATGGAGGTTTTCTTTTTCATTCTGACGGGCAAGCAGCAGAAGCTGCTGGGTCAGCTCCCTCATCCTCACCGCTTCGGAATGAATGGCTTCCACCGATTCTTCAATGATTTCGGGACGTGAGGCTCCTCTTCTCTGCAGCAGGCTGGCGTATGATTCAATCACAGTCAGCGGCGTTTTTAACTCATGCGACGCGTTGGATACAAACTGCTCCTGTTTATGATAATTTTCTTCGAGACGCTCAATCATTTCATTAAACGTCTCCCCCAGCTGCTCGATTTCATCCCTGGACTTCGACGACGTGGAAATCCGCTTGAATCTGCCGCTTGTCTGGATATCACGCATAGTAGCTGACAGCGCTGCGATTGGACGGAGGATTACCGTGCTCAATAAGCGTGCCGAGAGAAAGACCGGGATGACAGCCGCAATAGTAGCGACTATTAATATTATCCGGAGCACCGCCAGATTTTCTTCTGTCTGGCGGAGGCTGTCGGTAATCTGAATGTTTGCCACCTGTCCATCTGTCCATATGACCGGCACCGAAACGAATGCGTACCGCTCCCCGTTATGTTCCACCACCCGTTCATATTCTTCGGAATGATATTGAACGGGCTCCTCCGTTAAGCTTCCCTCTTCCGGGGAAGTTACCGTCGCTGCCTCCGACTCATCCTGCAGTACAATTCTGGCCATCCCTTCCGTTGGGGTATACGCCCGGAGCAGCTGTTCGACCGAAAAATTATCCGCGGATTCATTAAACGTGGAGGCTGTCTGTCTTCCTTCTTCTACAGTCTGTTCCACCTCACTTCCGATCATCATGCGGGAAAAGGAAAAGTAAATAGCAAGCACTAAAAGAACGACGAGCACAAATACGAGCACCGATGTATATAAATGAATCTTATTTCCAAGCTTCATGAGAAGTCCTTCACCACGTAGCCAACGCCGCGCACAGTCTGGATATGCGCGGTCCCAAATGGTTTATCAATTTTGTTGCGCAGATAACGAATGTATACGTCCACTACGTTCGTTTCCCCGAAATAATCAAAGCCCCACACCTGCTCTAAAATCTGGTCCCGGGACAGCACCTGCTTTTTGTTTTTCAACAGATAGGAAAGCAGGTCAAATTCTCTGCGCGTCAGCTCTATCGGTTCCCCGCCGGCATACACTTCCCTGGCCGACTCATTCAGCCGCACTTCGCCCACAGAGAGCCACTGCTCTTCTTCTACTTCGGCTTTCAAAGCTGCTTCCGCCTGAAAGCGGAGCGAGGAACGGACACGGGCGAGAAGTTCTTCAATTTGGAACGGCTTTGTAATGTAATCGTTGGCCCCGAGGTCGAGTCCGGAAACTTTATCCTCTACAGAATCTTTAGCGGTAACAAGCAGAACCGCTGTTTTTGTGTTCTGGCTTCGTATCCGGCGCAGCAGTTCAATACCGCTGATGCCCGGAAGCATAATATCAAGAATAATTAAATCCCACGGCTCCGCCTGGTACATGGCAAACCCCTCAAGACCGTCAGAAGCTTTCTGAACATAATAATTTTCGTAGGTGAGTTCAAGCTCAAGCACCCGCGCAATTTTTTCTTCATCTTCAACAATCAGTATACGTGCTTGTTCCATTAGGCATCCCTCGATACGCTGCCGGATGGCAGTCTATTATGATGAAGAACGTTGGTTCGAAGCTTTACCCCACAAAGTGATTGTTCTCCATGTGAAATAAACAGCGGTTCCAATTAAACAAATAAGGAAAAATGAAGGAAAAAACCACCCGAGTCCCTCGCTTTCATTCAGGGCCGTACGGACGGTCTGCCACTGAACATAGACAAATCCGAGCGACAGCTCTACGAGGAGCACAGAAATGAGAATCTGTCCCTCCCGCTTAAACACTTCTATTTGATGCTCATTCATTTGCACCGGCAGACGGAACCATCCCGGGTAGCGGAGAGAAAAATACGCCCCGATCCAGATAGCGATCAACGCCAGCGGCGGAACAAATAAATAATACTTTGCAGCATATTCGTTCGGGTCTCCGGTGGCGTCGAAAAACTGGGGCACAATGTAGGGAAGACGGGTCCAATAGAAAAGCACAATCGCCAGTATTCCTATTGAAGCCACACCCCCTACAATTAATGCTGTTCTTGCAAACGTCGGCATAACGGTCTGCCTCCTACTATTCTTTATTCCAGCTTCACCACTGCTGCTTTTTTAACGCTTTTGATATCATTACTAGCGTAACAACACAGGACATCGCAATAATGACCATGACGATGCTCCACATCCATTCTCCGGAAATGACGAAGAAAACGCCGAGAATCAGACTTAACACCACAATAAACCCTTCGAACCAATAAAAGAATTTTACAGCTGCATTTGTGTTCATGACTTTCCTCCTGATTTTTCTTTTGATTTCTTTTTATAGCCTGGCTTTTTTCTGCCTGTTTGGTACGCTCCAAGCAGAGCACTCAGCATGCCAATTGCTGCGACGATAACGTAAAATGTAGAGCCGCCAAGCCACAGGAAAAAACCGGCAGTCGCCGCAGCCAAAACTAAAAATATTATATTAAACGTAAACAGCACCGGGGATCTCAAACTACCCCTCCCTTTCGACTTTATCTTATATCAACGTATCATTTTCTTTTCTTATTGCCCATCTTTTCATCAAAAAGAGGCCAAAATAATTCCTCATTGGTCTTTTCTCTTTTTAGATCGGTTTAAAACAAAAAAGCACCCATCTGTATGGGCGCTGTAATGATATGAATGGTGCTAGTGACAGGACTTGAACCTGCGACCTGATGCTTACGAGGCAACTGCTCTACCAGCTGAGCTACACTAGCGAACGTTTACGGCAAGTAATAATATACAAAAAGAAAAATTGGGTGTCAATTAAAAAAGCAGAGGCCGGTCGCGGCCTCTTGCTTTCATGCACTTAAATAAATAACAGCAGACTCAAGGCCATTACGGCCATACCACTCACTACCCCGTAAATCGATACGTGGGTTTCATCATATTTTTTTGCCGCCGGCAGCAGTTCATCCAGAGAAATGAATACCATAATGCCAGCCACAGCGGCGAAAATGATGCCAAACAGTGTATCGGTCAAAAACGGCATGAGCAGCAGAAAAGCCAGAATAGCCCCAGCCGGCTCTGATAATCCTGATAAAAATGAAAGCCGGAATGCTTTGCGCTTGCTTCCAGTCGCAAAATAAATCGGTACCGAAACAGCTACTCCTTCAGGAATATTGTGTATCGCGATGGCAAGAGCGATCGCAAGCCCGAGTCCCGGGTCATTCAGGGCAGAAGTGAATGTAGCGATACCCTCAGGAAAGTTATGTATAGCAATCGCAAGAGCTGTGAAGGTCCCCATTTTCATAAGGCCCTGGCGTTCAAGCTCTTCCTTTGACATATGCATATCTTCCACCCGCTTTACTTCATGCGGATTTCCTTTTTGGGGGACGAGCCGGTCAATGGCGGCAATAAAAATCATCCCTCCAAAAAATCCCCCGACGGTAACCCACTGGCCTCCGACTTCTCCGAGCGCCCCGACCAGCGACTCCTGTGCCTTAAAAAATATTTCCACCATGGAGACGTAAATCATTACACCTCCGGAGAAACCGAGCGAAAAAGCCAAAAACCGGGTATTTGTCGTAGAAGTGAAAAAAGCCAGTATACTTCCGATTCCTGTGGCAAGCCCGGCTCCAAGTGTTAACAAAAATGCATAAATGACATTTGGTTCCATACGCTGCCCCCTTTGTAATCTGATTGGCTTCACGATTTTTTCCCTTATGCAACATTTTAACCATTATTCAAATGTTGTGTCAATGCAAAACTTCCCCCGGCGGAAAGCCGGCGCCGTTTTCCTCTGCGCCGCGAACGAAAAAAGGTGCCCACGGCTGGAAAGCCGTAAGCACCTGTTGTCTCCAGTATGTATGGTGGAGACGGTGGGATTCGAACCCACGTCCAGAGATATTGCCACTTTAGCATCTACGAGCGTAGTCGCTATATTATCATTCACCAGTACGTCAGCCTAGCAACAGGCTTCCGTACGGCTAGTCTGATTAGTCTCTTCAGCCGCCCTCAGACGGAGGGCGAACTGCGTAGCCCACTAAGAGTGAGACCCCAAATCATTCCACGCGGGCGATGGAATGCGGGATCCGCAAAAAGCAGTTGTTACGCTGCTACTGCGAGGTTTTCGTTGTTTTTGCCAGTTATTATTGGCGTGGCATTTTTACGAGCTGCCTCTCGGCTCGCAGCTAAAGCTCAACCTATCCCTGTCGAAGCCGTAACGTCCCCATGTGAAGGATAAGCATGTGCCCATAGGTTTATGAGCGACATACTATATTATAACTAGAGGTCTGGAGCGTGTCAATCTAGTCGCTCATGCCTTTCATGCTGCGATTGATTGCTTTGTCCATTTCACGCTTGGCATCCTGTTCCTTGAGCGCCTGGCGTTTGTCGTATTTTTTCTTACCTTTGGCAAGGCCGATTAACACCTTCGCTTTACCGTTTTTAATATAAACCTTCAATGGAATAATGGAGTACCCGGACTGCATGCTTTTACCAATAAGTTTATTAATCTCCCGGCGGTGCAGCAGAAGCTTTCTCGTACGCAGGGGATCGTGGTTGAACTGATTCCCCTGTTCATACGGGCTGATATGGGCATTATGCAGAAACAGTTCGTTATTATCGATTTTCCCGAAGCTGTCCTTCAGATTCATCCTGCCAGCCCGGATCGACTTTATTTCGGTGCCCCGCAGTTCAATACCGGCTTCGAAGGTATCTTCAATGGTGTAGTCATGACGGGCCTTCCGGTTTTGCGCCAGCACACGGTTTTCCGTTTTTACTGCCATCTCCATTCACCTGCCTTCTGTCTTTATTCTACCATAGGGGCCCGGGCGCGTCCTATTGCCCCGGGCTTTCCCGCGATCATATTATTTCTTTTTATTGTTTTTTGAGACTTTCGAGTAAAACGGCTTTTTGTTACCTGATTTGCCTTTTTTACGTCCACCGTCTTTTTTATTGCCGTCTTTCTTTTCTCCCTGTCCCTGGCCTTCTTTTCGGCCGGGACGCTTGCCCTTATCGCCCTGAACAACTTTTGCGGACTCTTTGCGACGTGCTTTCGCCGGCCGTTTCATGCCGACAATTTCAAAATCGATCGCCGCTTCATCAAGATTTACATTCAGAACACGCACTTCCACCTGATCACCGATGCGGTACATATTCGCGGTACGCTCACCTATCAGCGCATACTGCTTAGGATCATAGTGATAATAATCATCCGTGAGATAGCTGATATGCACCATACCTTCAATGGTGTTTTCAAGCTCTACAAACAGACCAAAGTTCGCGGCTCCGCTTACAAAACCGGTAAATTCTTCCCCGATTTTATCCTTCATATACTGCGCTTTCTTCATGCTGTCAACTTCACGCTCGGCGTCAATCGCCCGGCGCTCCATCTCCGAAGAATGCTGGGTGATTTCCGGCAGTTCATTTTTCCATTTCTGCTGCGTTTTGTCGTCCAGCCGTTTATTTACCAGATACGTCCGTATCAAACGGTGAACAATCAGGTCCGGATACCGGCGGATTGGTGACGTAAAGTGAGTATAGAAGTCCGCAGCCAGCCCAAAGTGGCCGGCGTTTTCAGGATCGTACTTTGCCTGCTGCATCGAGCGCAGCATCACTGTACTGATCACTGCCTGTTCCGGTTCACCTTTGACAGCGTCAAGCACTTCCTGAAGCGCACGCGGATGTACCGTATTTGCCGTCCCTTTAACTGCATAGCCAAAGTTCGTAACAAACTCCACGAACGACTGCAGCTTATCTTCGGCAGGGTCTTCGTGAATCCGGTAGACAAACGGCACCTTCATCCAGTGGAAATGCTCGGCTACTGTTTCGTTGGCTGCCAGCATAAACTCTTCAATCAGCTTTTCAGCGACCGAGCGCTCACGCAGCACCACGTCTGTCGGAGCAGTCGTTTCATCCACGAGCACCTGTGCTTCCTTGAAATCAAAATCAATGGCGCCTCTTCCAAACCGCTTTTCGCGGAGAATAGCTGCAAGCTCTTCCATGCGCTCAAACATTGGCACGAGCTGGCTGTATTCCTCCCGCTTTGCCTGGTTGTTTTCTTCAAGAATCAGACGGACATCATTGTACGTCATCCGGGCAGCCGTTCGAATTACACTTTCAAAGATTTCATGATTAACGACCTCGCCCTGCGGCGTTACTTCCATTTCACACGAGAGCGTCAGCCGGTCCACCTGCGGGTTCAGGCTGCAGATGCCGTTTGACAAACGATGCGGAATCATCGGGATTACCCGGTCGACCAAATATACACTCGTGGCCCGTTCTCCTGCCTCCACATCGATAGGTGTTCCTTCGTCCACGTAATAGCTGACGTCTGCAATATGAACGCCGAGCTTATAGTTTCCGTTATTATATTTCGTCACCGTTACAGCGTCATCGAGATCCTTTGCGTCTGCTCCGTCGATGGTCACGATAGTTTCATCGCGAAGATCCCGGCGCTGTTTGATTTCACTCTCATCAATTACGTCCGGTGTTTTCTGAGCCTGCTCCACAGCCTCCTCGGGAAAATCTCCCGGGAGGCCGTGCTTATGAATGATCGACAGAATATCCACGCCCGGGTCATTTTTATGCCCGATGATATTGACGACTTTTCCTTCAGCTCCTGAAGCCGCATCCGGGTATTTAGTCAGCTCTACGACAACCTTATGGCCGTCCACTGCTCCGTTTTCTGCGTCCTGCGGAATATAAATATCATCGCGGATATGCTTATCATCCGCCGCGACAAACCCGTAATTACCGTAGCGCTGGTACGTGCCAACGACTTTTTCAATACCGCGTTCGATGATGCGGATAATCGTGCCTTCGGTTTTACTGCCCTGGCTCGAGTCCGAGATACGAACAAGTACGGTGTCTTTGTTCATGGCCCCGTTAATTTCCCCGGCCGGCACAAAGATGTCGTCGCGTTCCTTTTCCTCCGGAATAATAAAGGCAAATCCTTTGGCATGGCTCTGCACGCGTCCGCGCATCAGATTCATTTTCTCCGGTATGCCGTAGCGGTTGCTTCTCGTCCGGACAACGTCTCCGCTGTCCTCCATTTCGTTTAGCGTCTTCATGAGACGCTTAATATCTTCTGCCGAATCCGCCTGAAGCGTTTCCTGGATCTCCTCAATCGTTGCAGGGCCCGCAGAATCGTTTTTCAGGTAATTCAGCAGTGTCTGTTTTATTTCCTGGTCCAACGTTTTCATCTCCTTTCAATTTGTTGTGATAAACGTTTTGAGCTTTACGCTCTTTTTTTATTTTGACCAATTTAATCCTTCTAAAAACTGATATACATCTTCGTTCAGCTCATCGCGGTCATTCCCGAGGGTAATAACGTGCGGGGAGTCCGGATACCACTTAATCTGTTTATCCTCCGAAGAGATTTCTTCATAAATGATATTTGCGCTGTCTTCTGCAATCATATCATCTTTTTCACCCTGCACAATCATCGCCGGCGCATGAACCATGTCCAGGCTTTCTTCCACTTCCCGGATCAGCCGGTTGACCGAGTGCAATGTGTCCGTTGGCAGCTGACGAAATTCCATAATTTCTTTATCAATCTGGTCCTGGTCTTTCCCTTCCAGACGTTTAAATTCTTTCGCGTAATTGATGACATCTCCGTTCAGCTTGTCTGCGTTGTTGAATGTCGACATTGGGGCGCTCATTGGAATAATACCCAGTACATCGTAATGATACGCCACACGCAGAGCCATAAGTCCTCCGAGAGAAAGGCCCCCGACGGCAATCTGATCAAAGCCTCTTTCCTTTAATTCCTCAATTCCTGCTTTTACATCCTCCCACCAGTCATGGTAGTCCGTCTCCATCAGCTCTTCCGGAGGAACACCGTGGCCTTTGTAGACCGGCGCATGTACAGTATAACCTTTCTTTTCCAAAAAACGTCCCATCATCCGGACATCCGCAGATGAGCCTGTGAATCCGTGCAGCAGTAGAACTGCACGGTTTCCACCTTCAAAGGTAAATGATTTAGGGGGTACTACACGCATGATTCATCGTCTCCTATCTATCTTCTTTTCTATTTTAATCGATCGTTCGCATAAGGTTTTCAGAATTTATTTGTGCTGAAGTTAAAAATAACCGCACATCGTTCACCGCTTCGTGCCGGTGCGGACCGTGAAAAAGAAAGTGCTTGCCGTTTTTGTAAAGTACAAACTGCTTCACCGGACTTTTTACCGTTTTGTATATACGCACAGCGCTCCGGACCGGCACCAGGCCGTCTTTTTCACCCTGGCCAATAAATACCGGACAGGATACTTTGCCAACAAACGGACGCAGCACGTGCGCTGCCTGCTGGAACTCCCGAAGTGCCCAGCCGGGGGTTTTTAATTTTTCTGCGGCTACCCCGTACCAGGGATGCAGCGATCCTCTGACCTGGCCGCCCGCTACAAGCAGTGTATCCTTCAAAAACTGGCCGGGGTTAATATATTCCATCGGCATACCAATAAGCACGAGCCGTTCCACCTTATAACGGGCTGCCACGTAGCAAGCAAGCAGGCCTCCCATCGAAAATCCAATCACGTACAGAGTGCTGCATGCAGCCGCCAGTTTTTTCGCTGCGCGGTCAGCAGCGTGAATCCATGTGACATAGGAAACACGGCTTTGAATGCTGAAGCTTCCGTCAGCATGACCTGGCAGCACCGGCGTTTCCACTTTCCAGTCTGTACACGCGCGGAGCTCTGCGGCAATCGGTTCGACTTCCCACGGAGAACCTGTAAATCCATGCAGACACAAACATCCAATCGCCTGGTTTTCAGCTGCTGTCTTCATGCTCCTGCTCTCCTATCCTTGGTTTATCTCTATCCGCCCGTTAAACGTTAAAATTCCACCTGTTTGTTTGATTCACCAAATACAGGAAAAGCAAACATTAGCCGGTAACATAAAAAACAGCGAACGATGGAACCGTCCGCTGCTGAGATAGCTTCCTATACTGTCTGTCAGACAAAATAGGCGATGAGTATGGTAAGAACAAAAAACAACACAGCCAGAACTACTGTAAACTGAATCAGAAAGGCTTCGATGCCTCTCGCTTTCTGTTTGCCAACCATTTGTTCGGCTCCGCCGGATATTGCTCCTGCCAAACCGCTGCTTCGGCCCGACTGCAATAAAATAATTGCAATAAGCATGACCGCAACGACTATTAATGCAACGTACAACGCCGTTATCATCACCCGTACACCTCCACGTTCCAATTACGCTTGTATTAATGTAACACACCAAAACGTGCAGTGCAAGCACGTGCGGCAGCATAGGCCGCAAAGCCCACGGTAACGGTGTTTTATTCAATTGTAAAAAACCGCAGCCCATATGCCGGGCTGCGGTCGAAAAGCAATTATTTGTTCAGGTTATAAAAAGCATCTTTGCCCAGATAAACAGCGGTTTCCGCCAGTTCATCGTTGATGCGGAGAAGCTGGTTGTATTTAGCTACACGATCTGTCCGGGATGGTGCACCTGTTTTAATCTGACCCGCGTTGGTCGCTACTGCGATGTCCGCGATAGTCGTATCTTCTGTTTCCCCGGAACGGTGGGAGATAACGGCTGTATAACCGGCACGCTTAGCCATTTCAATAGCATCAAAGGTTTCAGTAAGTGTACCGATCTGGTTCACCTTGATCAGAATGGAGTTGCCGATGCCTTTTTCAATGCCTTCTTTCAGCTTGTTGGTGTTCGTTACAAACAAGTCATCGCCCACGAGCTGGACTTTGTCGCCAAGAGCATCCGTGAGCTTTTTGAAGCCTTCCCAATCGTTTTCGTCCAGACCATCTTCAATGGAGACGATTGGATATTTCGACACCATGTCCTGGTAAAATTCGATCATTTCGTCTGCTGTTTTCACAACACCTTCACCTTTAAGGTGATATTTTCCGTCTTCGTACATTTCGGAAGCAGCAGAGTCCATGGCGAGCATAATTTCTTCACCCGGCTTGTAGCCTGCTTTTTCGATCGCCTCAATGATCGTTTGAAGCGCTTCTTCATTTGAGCCGAGGTTCGGGGCAAAGCCGCCTTCGTCGCCGACACCAGTGTTATAGCCTTTGCTTCCAAGTACCTTTTTCAGGTTGTGGAAGATTTCTGCGCCCATACGTACAGCTTCAAGGAAGTTGCTGGCGCCGACCGGCATAACCATGAACTCCTGGAAGTCGACGTTGTTATCTGCGTGCTCGCCGCCGTTCAGGATGTTCATCATTGGAACCGGCAGAGTTTTCGCATTAAAGCCGCCGAGGTATTCATACAGCGTAAAGCCGAGTTCATCAGCTGCTGCGCGCGCTACTGCCATTGAAACACCGAGAATGGCATTGGCACCGAAGCTGCCTTTGTTGTCTGTGCCGTCGAGTTCGATCATCGCCTGGTCGATGCCTGTTTGATCTGTGACATCAAATCCGATGATTTCTTCTGCGATAGTTTCGTTCACGTTGTCGACTGCTTTAGTGACACCCTTGCCCATGAAGCGGTCACCGCCGTCACGAAGCTCTACCGCTTCGTATTCACCGGTGGAAGCGCCGCTTGGTACGAGAGCGCGTCCGAAAGCGCCTGTTTCTGTAAATACTTCTACTTCTACCGTTGGATTCCCGCGGGAATCGAGTACTTCGCGTGCGTAAATATCTGCAATTAAACTCATTGGTGATTCACTCCTCTGAATGGTTATTGAATGAGGGACTGACCCGTCATCTCTTTTGGTTTTTCTATTTGCAGCAGCTCTACGGCTGTTGGACACAGGTCAGCGAGCACGCCGCCTTTGCGGAGTTTCGCATTCTCATCGCCTGTGACGATAACCGGTACCGGGTTGGTTGTATGAGCCGTCATTGGTTTATCATCCGGTGTTGTTACTTCATCGGAGTTTCCGTGGTCTGCCGTGATGATGGCGCGTCCGCCTTTATCGTGCAGCAAATCCACAACCCGTCCCAGGCATTCATCCACTGCTTCAATTGCTTTAACCGTGGCATCAAGGTCACCGGAGTGCCCTACCATATCCGGATTCGCAAAGTTCAGCACGATGAAATCATGCTTTTCGGACTGAATCTCGCTTTCAAGCGCCTCGGTTACTTCATATACACTCATTTCCGGCTGCAGATCGTACGTGGCTACCTTCGGCGAATCGATCAGCACCCGTGTTTCACCCTTAAATTCTTCCTCGCGTCCGCCGCTGAAGAAAAAGGTTACGTGCGGGTATTTTTCCGTTTCTGCAATGCGCAGCTGGTGCAGTCCGGCATCTGAAACGATTTCTCCCATTGTATTAACCAAGTCCTGCGGGGGATAGGCGATTTCAGCGTTCACCGAGTCACTGTACTGCGTCATGCTGACAAATTTCAGGTTGGATGGAAATTTGTCTCCGCGGTCCAGACCGTTGAAACCATCCTGTGTAAACACCTGTGAAAGCTGGATGGCCCGGTCCGGACGGAAGTTGAAGAAAATTACTGCATCGTTGTCCTGCAGCCGCCCGACCGCTTCTCCGTCTTTTGTGATAACCGACGGGATTACAAATTCATCCCATACTTCTTCTTCGTAGGAAGCGTCTACAACCTCTTCGGCCGTTTCATAGGAAGGACCTTCCCCGTACGTGATGGCCCGGTAGGATTTATCCACACGTTCCCAGCGGTTGTCACGGTCCATGGCGTAGTACCGCCCCTGGACGGTGGCAATATCACCGGTGCCGATTTCTTTCATATAGTCTTCCACTTCGGATACGTACTGCTTGGCAGAGCGCTGACCCACGTCACGGCCATCCAAAAAGGCATGGACATACACGCGCTCGATTTCTTTTTCATTCGCCATGTCGAGCAGCGCTTTTAAGTGGTCGATATGGCTGTGGACTCCGCCGTCAGACAGCAGACCGAATAAATGAAGGGCGCTGTCATTTTCTTTCACGTGATCTACAGCATGAGCGAACGCCTGATTGTTTTTAAATGTTCCCTCTTTGATGCCTTTATTGATTAAGGAAAGGCTTTGATATACGACCCGGCCGGCGCCGATATTCATATGGCCGACTTCCGAGTTGCCCATTTGTCCTTCAGGCAGACCGACTGCTTCGCCGAAAGCCGTCAGTGTTTCATGCGGATACTGGTTCCAATAGCGGTCAAAGTTTGGCGTGCTTGCCTTCGCTACCGCATTCCCTTTGGTTTCTTCCCGGCAGGCATACCCGTCCAGGATAATAAGTGCTACTGGCTTGGTGCTCATTTTTTTCCCGCCTCTGCAAGCTCCAGGAAGGCATCCGGCTTCAGGCTGGCACCGCCGACAAGCGCACCGTCGATGTGCTCTTTCGCCATGTACGTTTCAATGTTTTCCGGTTTTACACTGCCGCCGTATTGAATACGTACTTTGTCTGCCGTGTCCTGATCGTACTGATCGGCAAGTGCTTTTCTTACCGAACCGCATGTTTCATCCGCATCCTCTGCGGTGGAGGATTTTCCTGTACCAATAGCCCAGATCGGCTCGTAAGCGACAACCACTTTTGCAGCGTCTCCGGCACTCAGTCCGGCAAAGCCTTTTTCAATCTGCTCGCGCACAACTGCTTCTGTAGAGCCGTTTTCTTTCTGTTCAAGGGATTCGCCGCAGCACATGATCGGTGTTAATCCGTGGTTCAGGGCTGCTTTCACTTTTTGATTGACTGATTCATTGGTTTCATTGAACATTTCACGCCGCTCGGAGTGGCCGATAATGACGTACGGAATATTTAGGTCCGCGAGCGCTGCCGGGCTGATTTCTCCGGTGAATGCGCCGCTGTCTTCCTGGTGCATGTTCTGGGCGCCAATTTTCACATCACTCGATGCTGCCGCGTCATTCATGTCCTTCAGAAATAGAGCTGGCGCACATACTACTGTTTCCACGTCTTCTGCATTCGGCACTTTGCCTGCTACTTCTTCGATGAAGGCTACCGCTTCGCCGTGAAGCTTATTCATCTTCCAGTTGCCTGCTATGATTGGTTTTCTCATTGTTTCACCCCACTGAGATTATAGTAAATATACTTTCAAGGCTGCTTATTTGTCATCCAGCGCTGCCACACCCGGCAGCACTTTTCCTTCGATAAATTCAAGCGATGCCCCGCCGCCAGTGGACATATGGCTCATTTTGTCTGCAAGGCCGAATTTTTCCACTGCTGCTGCAGAGTCTCCGCCGCCAATAACTGTGTACGTGCCGGGAGCTTCAGCCATTGCCTCAGCAATAGCGCGCGTGCCTTTTTCAAACGTAGCGAATTCAAACACGCCGACCGGTCCGTTCCAGATAACAAGCTTCGAATCTTTAATGACGTTCGCGTATTCTTTTCTCGTTTCCGGCCCGATATCCAAAGCTTCCCAATCGGATGGAATGCTGTCGATTTTTACTGTCTGCGTGTTTGCATCATCGCTGAAGTCATCGGAAACAATAACATCTTTTGGCATATAAAAGTTTACGCCTTTGTCTTTAGCCTTCTGCATGAATTCTCTAGCCATATCAAGCTTGTCTTCTTCAAGCATGGACTGGCCGATTTCATAGCCCTGCGCTTTAACAAACGTGTAAGCAAGTCCGCCGCCGATAATGAGGTTGTCCACGATATCGAGGAGATTATCGATAACGCCGATTTTATCTTTCACTTTTGCTCCTCCGACAATTGCCGTGAACGGACGGTCCGGGTCCTCAAGCGCCTGGCCGAGCACATCGAGTTCTTTTTCCATCAGCAGGCCGGCTGCAGAAGGAAGGTGATGCGCCACTCCTTCGGTGGACGCGTGAGCCCGGTGCGCCGCCCCAAATGCATCGTTCACGTAAATGTCTGCAAGGGATGCTATGTTTTTTGCAAGGGTTTCATCATTTTTCTCTTCGCCTGCTTCAAAGCGCAGGTTTTCAAGAAGCATGATTTCTCCGTCCTGGAGGGATGCCGCGGCCTGCTTAGCTTCTTCGCCGTATACTTCGTCGACCTTTTTCACGTCGACATTCATAATTTCACCTAAACGGGCTGCAGCCGGACCGAGACGAAGTTCTTCTACTGCTTCCCCTTTCGGGCGTCCAAGGTGGCTGCCGAGAATGACGCGCGCTCCCTGTTCGGATAAGTATTGAATTGTTGGTACAGCTGCACGAATCCGTGCGTCATCCGTAATGCTTTCGCCTTTCATTGGTACGTTGAAATCAACGCGGCAGAAAACAGTTTTACCTTTCAGATCTAAATCGCGGATGGTTTTCTTATTTAACGCCATTGCCAAACCTCCCTTAAATTATCTTCCTCATCTATCATAACAAAAATCTGCACTTCCGTTCTTTACCCGCCGCATAAAAAACTGGAACGTCTATTTTTAATAACGCGGCGGCGGAACGGAAATACTGGATTTTTGACGGGCCGGGTACAGGCCCCTTCAGACTCAAAAAAGGGAGGAAGAAATAATATTCTCCTCCCTTTCCCAAGCATTAAAAATGATTTACAGTTTTTTGCCAAAGCTTGCTGCGAGGTCCACAACGCGGCTGGAATAACCGAATTCGTTGTCGTACCAAGCGATTACTTTAACCATGTTGTCCTGCATAACGAGTGTTGAAAGGGAGTCTACTGTGGAAGAATAGGCGCTTCCGTTGTAGTCCTTCGATACGAGCGGCTCTTCGCTGTATCCAAGAATGCCTTTGAGTTCGTCAGACTCAGAAGCTTCTTTCAATGCGTTGTTCAGCTCGTCTACTGTTACATCTTTATCGAGCTCTGCCACGAAGTCCACGAGGGAAACGTTTGGAGTAGGAACACGCATCGCACCGCCGGTAAGCTTTCCGTCGAGCTGTGGAAGCACGAGGGCTACTGCCTGAGCGGCACCTGTAGTTGTTGGGATGATGTTTTCAGCACCAGCGCGCGCACGGCGAAGGTCCTTGTGCGGGCCGTCCTGGATCTGCTGGTCACTCGTGTAGGAGTGGACGGTGTTCATCAGGCCGCGTTTGATGCCGAATTTTTCGTCCAGTACTTTAGCTACTGGAGCCAGGCAGTTCGTTGTGCAGGATGCGTTGGAAACGACTTTGTGCTCATCCGGCTTGAAGTCGCCTTCGTTAACGCCGACAACAAATGTTGCATCTACGCCTTTAGCCGGTGCGGAAATGATAACATTTTTCGCTCCGCCTTCAAGGTGTTTTGCTGCCTGATCGCGCTGCGTAAAGATACCTGTGGATTCAACAACGATTTCAGCGTCTACGCCTTTCCAGTCGATTTTCGCTGGATCTTTTTCAGAGAAAACGGTCAGCTTGTGGCCGTTGATTGTAAGGTTGTCGCCGCTTGCCTGAATTTCTGCGTCAAGCGTGCCGTGAACTGTGTCATATTTTAAAAGATGCGCAAGTGTATCAGTGTCTGTCAGGTCGTTTACTGCTACTACTTCAACATCCGGGTTGTTTAAAGCTGCACGATAAACGTTACGTCCAATACGTCCAAAACCGTTAATACCAATTTTTGTTGCCATAATAATTTTTCCTCCTTGGAATATAAATAATTGTGAAAGCTACTGCAGCATAATGCGGCAGGTGTTCTGCCTGTTACTCAGTTGCCTCCGGTGCATCGCTTTGATTCAGAATAGCTTTGGCTGCACCCTCATCGGTGATCAAAATGCTGCTCGGGCGGTAGCGCATATAAGCGTCAATCGCCTTTGCCTTGCTTGAACCCCCGGCTACTGTGATCACTGTCTGATCTGACCGGAGTTCGTCCCACTGAAGGCCCACCGTATTTTCCCGGTGCACCACTTTTCCGTCCTGATTAACATAATAGCCAAACGACTCTGCCACAGCCGATTCTTCCTCGAGCCTGCTACGCAGGGAAGCGCCCGTAGTCCGCCGCCCGGCCATCGTTTTTGCTTCGCCTATGCCATGAACGACAAGCGATGCTGATTTTAACAGATCAAGCACTTCCTGTACGCCGGGCTCCTGCATGAGCGATCGCCTTGTATCCTCGCTCAGCTGGTCGGGCACATGAAGCAGCCGGTACGAGGCCTGGGCTTTCATTGCCATCGCAGAGCTGATGGTGTTGGCCTGGATCTCCACCTTTTCACCAAGGCCACCGCGGGCAGGTACAAAGATGGTATTGCTCCATTTTGCGTCAGGCACCATCATATCAGCTGCTGAAGCGAGCGTCGTGCCCCCCGCTACCGCAATCACGTCCCCTGGGCTGACACGGTTCTTCATCTGCTGTACCGTTGCACGACCGAGTTCTTTTTTCACTACCGGAAGCTCATCGCTGTCTCCTGAGACGACGATAACCTTCGGGACGGATAAATAACCCGCCAGCTTCCGCTCCAAATCCTCGAGGCCGAAAGCATATTTGACTGTTTGCTCGAGCCCTTCAAGCAGTTTGTTTCCTTCTTCAGTTAAAAGCATCCCTGCGCTTTGAATCAGGATAAGTCCCTGCTGCTTCAAAAAATCTGTTTCACTGCGCAGAACCCGCTCTGAAGTGGATAGCTGAGTGGCAAGGGTTCTTCTTCCAATCGGCTGCATCAGGCGGATGTATTGCAAAATGCGGTACCTTTTCCCTAATGTTTCGAGCACATCAGGCTGCAGTTTCCGCTGCATCTCCAATACGTCACGTAACATATTGCTACACCACCGAACCTGCGGCAGCAGCTTATTTCAAGCCACTCCTCATCATTGATCTTTACTGCTCTGTCCGGGACAATTAAAGTCCCGCAGAGACATTTTTTGTCCCGCTCATTTTATAAAAAAATGAACGCTTTGTTCACAATTTCATTGTAGCAATCTATATTTGGAAAATCAACGCAAATGTTCACTGCATTTTTCATGCTGACTACATTTTACTGATACCCGGTTTTCGCTTATTTCATGCATAAAAAATCCTCCTTTTGCTGCAAGGAGGATTTGGGCTACACCGGCTGTTTCCGCTGGGAGGAGGACGGGATCCGGAGCTCTGTTCTGTATTTTGCCACCGCCCGCCTTGAAATCGTACACTGCTGCTCCTGCTGAAGCAGATCAGCAAGCTTTTGATCCGAGAGAGGCTTCTCTTTATTTTCTTCTTTAATCAGTTTTTTCATCATAGCTTTCACTCCGGTGCTTGAAGCATCTTCATCCGTCCGGGTAATTTTCGAGGAGAAGAAATGCTTCAGTTCGACGAGACCGTGAGGCGTCTGCATATACTTCCGGCTCGTCGTTCTTGAAACAGTGGATTCGTGCACATCCGCCTGTTCAGCTACCTCCCGGAGCGTCAGGGGACGAAGCTTTTCTTCGCCGTGTTTTAGATATTCGCTTTGCGCTTCGACGATCACTTCCGATACTTTTTGCAGCGTCTGCTGGCGCTGTTCGACGCTTTTAACAATCCAAAGAAACTGCTTATATTTTTCCATAGCATACTGCCTGGCTTCTTCATCGGCATCCTGCTGCAAAAGACGCCAGTATTTTTCATTCATCTGCAGCTCGGGAAGCCGGTCATTCAAAATCGTGACCACCCATTCTCCGTCGATTTCCTCCACGCGGACATCCGGCGATACAGAAATTGTTTTCTCCTGCCGGTAGGAATCTCCCGGATGCGGGGAAAGCTTCTGGAGGCAGGTATAGATTTCCTGCAGCTGCTCTTTAGTGAGCTGATACTTCTGCTGCAGGTAGCGCCATTTTTTCGCCCCCAGCGCTTCGAGATCTTCAGCTACGACCTGGTCAATATATGGATCTGTATCCAGGCAGCGTTCGAGCTGCAGAAGAAGACATTCCTTTAAATCCCTGGCCCCGATCCCTGCCGGTTCGAGCTGTTGGAGCATCGAAATATACTGCTCGCTTTCTTCTCTGCCCAGCCCGAATTTCCGTTCCATCTCCCATTCGATGTCTTCTAAGTATCCGCGCTCGTCAACGCTTCCAGCTAAAAATAAAAGTATTTCCCGGGCAGTTTCTTTATAACCTCCGCATACAATCTGCTCCCTCAGCGCCTCTTCGAGAGTTTCCTCCGAGGGTTCACGCCAGTCCAGCTGTTCACCCATGGACGCTGAATTGTGGACCGGATCAGCGGCCCGGGATGCAGAAAGTGACGCTCCGTCCGTAATAGAAGGGAGGGTTAAATCCATTAAAGGGTTTTCCATCGCTTCTTCCTGCAGATAGTCGGATAATTCCTGGGAAGACAGCTTCAACAGGGCAATTGCCTGCTTTAACTCCTGCGTCATCACCAAACTCATTTCCTGCTTCTGCTGCAATTCAAGCCCCAAGCCCATTATCTCCACCTCCTTTTTGAAAACGCTTTCTTACATCATATCATATTTTTCTTCCATGAATCGATCCCTTTTTCTTGTTCTCCTGCTGTCATTATATAAAAATAGATTTGACCCTTCCATTTGTTTGTCAGATCATTTTTCATCTAAATTAAAATTTATATGGAAGTGAAACATTTGCACGTAACGTTTATGTTTGTGAAAATAAAGGGAATGGAAGTTGACGTGTAGCTATATGGGATAGGGTCAGACTTTTTATTTGACCTTAATTGACCAAAGAGTTATGATAATAACAGCAACGCGGAAGGAAAAATATTTTCCACACAACTACCATGAATGTAGTCATACATTTCATTAAAGGAGGACGCTTTTCATGAACTTGATACCAACAGTTATTGAACAAACCAACCGGGGCGAACGCGCATATGACATTTATTCGCGTTTGTTGAAGGACCGCATCATTATGCTTGGCTCAGGCATTGATGACAATGTGGCCAATTCGATCGTAGCACAGCTTCTTTTCCTTGAAGCCGACGATCCGGAGAAGGATATTTCTCTTTATATCAACAGTCCGGGCGGCTCTATTACAGCCGGCATGGCTATTTATGACACAATGCAGCACATTAAACCGCAGGTTTCTACGATCTGCGTCGGAATGGCAGCATCGATGGGTGCTTTTCTTCTCACAGCTGGCCAGGAAGGCAAACGTTATGCTCTTCCAAACAGTGAAGTAATGATTCACCAGCCACTCGGCGGCACCCAGGGACAGGCTGCGGACATTGAAATTCACGCCCGCCGCATCATCAAAATGCGTGAAAAACTCAACCAGATTCTTGCAGACCGCAGCGGACAGCCGCTTGAAGTCATCGAGCGCGACACGGACCGTGATAATTTCATGAGTGCGGAACAGGCAAAAGAATACGGTCTTGTAGACCAGGTTATGGGTCAGTAAGGCACAAAAAATCAGGATGGCATCGCGCCGTCCTGATTTTTTATGTTCACATTTCTTTTTTCATAAATTCCGTCAATGATTCGGCCGCTTCCTCTTCATCCGCCCCTTCGGCTAAAAGCTTTACCGAGGCTCCGGTGCGCACCGCAAGGCTCATAACACCCATAATACTCTTGGCATTCACTTTTTTATTATCCTTTTCAAGAAAAATATTGGAATGAAACCGGTTCGCCTCCTGGACGAATAATGCTGCCGGCCTGGCCTGAAGCCCTGTACGCAAATTTACTTCCACTGTTTTTTCGACCATAGTTACTATCTTCCTTTCTCTGTCTGTCTTCAACCGGTACCCGCTTTTCATATACACATAACGTAATTCAATTTAGAACGTTTTTCAAGCAAGCGCTTTAATGACTGCTGTAATACAGCGCCTGCAGGAGCAGAAGAAGCCTCTGCTGCCGCAGGCGCCTGCCTTTAGCGATTATATTTTTTCTGGAATCGGCGGCTTTCCGGCTTGAATACGCTCGGCGATCTGATCAATTTTGCGGAGACGGTGGTTCACACCGGATTTACTCACCTTTCCGCTCGGCACCATTTCCCCGAGCTCCTTCAGCGTGACGTCCTGGTGCTGGACACGCAGGATTGCCATTTCCCTGATTTTTTCAGGAAGGTTTTCGAGTCCGACTTCTGCCTGGACAAGCTGAATGTTTTCCACCTGCCTTAATGCGGCTCCCACGGTTTTGTTTAAGTTCGCTGTTTCACAGTTCACCAGGCGGTTCACCGAATTCCTCATGTCTTTCATAATCCGTACGTCTTCAAAATAAAGCAGCGCCTGGTGCGCACCGATAATATTTAAAAACTCGGTAATTTTTTCGCTTTCTTTAATATAAAGAATGTAGCCCTTTTTCCGTTCAAGGCTTTTCGATGTGAGCCCGAACGTTTCCATCAGCTCCCGGAGTGCCCGGTTATGCTCTTCATACATCGAATAAATTTCAAGATGATACGAAGACGTTTCCGGATGATTGACCGAGCCGCCGGCTAAAAAAGCTCCGCGCAAATACGCCCGGCGGCTGTCCGTGTCTGGAATCACGTCTCTCGCAATCGACCGGTTAAACTGGTAGCCGTTTTCCATAATGGCAAGGTCGCTCAGCATCTCTTTCGTTTCTTCGGCCATCCGGACTACGTAGACATTATTCTTTTTTAAACGCATCTTTTTCCGCACAAGCAGTTCAATCACCATATCCTTGTAGATACGCTTGATTAACGAATAGATCCGTCGTGCGATGGCGGCATTTTCAGTGGAAACGTCCAAAATCAGCTGGCCGTTGCCAAATGAAATTGAACCGTTCATTCTGATTAATGCTGCCAGTTCCGCTTTGGCGCTCGTATCTTCCACTTCAATCTGGGTTAATTCTTTTTTTGTTATAGCCGCAAATGAAGACATCCATCTTCACCGCCTTTCTGTCAATCACGGGCAAGCAGGGCTTCAGATACTTTTTTGGCATTATGACGAAGAACAAGGCCGTCATAGTGCATAAATGTATCTGTTACTACCCGGCACCCAATCTGTTCCAATCTTTCATAATCACATTTCACGGGAAATGCCTGCTTTTTTTCGTAGTTTGCAAGCACCGGAGCCGGTATTTCTCCGTTATGCACCAGTACAGTATCCACAAAAGCGCCCCCAGTATGCTTTTCAATGGCATGCAGATGATCGGATGCCGAAAAGCCGTCCGTTTCCCCCGGCTGCGTCATTACATTGCAAATATATACTTTGCGTGCCCCGGACCGATTAATGGCATCCCGGATACCGGGCACGATTAAATTCGGCATGATGCTTGTAAACAGGCTCCCGGGACCAATGACAATGACGTCTGCCTGTTCAATAGCACGCACGGTTTCCGGGAGCGCCTCCGCATCCGGCGGGTGGATAAACACCTGGTCAATCTGCTTGCCGGCTTTTGGGATCAGGGACTCCCCGTAGACCGTGGAGCCGTCCTTCATTTTTGCAAACAGCTCGATACTCCGATTAGAGGCGGGAAGGACCTTTCCGCGTACGTTTAACACAGTACTAAGCTCTGTGATTCCTTTGGCAAAATCTCCGGTAATGGAGGTCATTCCTGCTACCAGTAAATTCCCCAGGGAATGACCGGTCAGCCCCTCCCCGCTCGTGAAGCGGTGCTGGAACAATTCTTCAATTAAGGGCTCGACTTCCGCAAGCGCCACCAGTACGTTTCTTACGTCCCCGGGCGGGGGAATATTAAACTCTTTCCGTAAGCGCCCGGAGCTTCCTCCATCGTCTGCGACAGTCACAATCGCCGTAATATCTGCCGGGAACTGCTTCAGCCCCCGGAGCAGGACGCCTATACCTGTGCCACCGCCCATCACTACAACCTTCTGGTCCTCCACGTCTATTTTTTCCTTCCTTCCTCAATGTCCCGGTGATTGGCATTCGTCTCATATTTCCCTGAAAAGTAAGAAGCAATATATTCAGCAAGCGTCACGGAGCGATGCTTGCCTCCTGTACATCCAATCGCAACCACAAGCTGGGACTTGCCTTCCTGCTTATACAGCGGAAGCATAAATTCAAGCATATCCACCAGTTTATTTATAAATTCCTTTGTATCCGTCCATTTTAACACGTACGAAGACACTTCTTCTTCGAGGCCGGTTTTGGGCTCCAGATGTTCCACGTAGTGAGGGTTGGGCAGAAAACGAACGTCAAAAACCAGATCCGCATCGATCGGCATTCCATATTTAAATCCGAAGGACATAACATTCACATTAAAAACCGACTGGTTTTTCTCGGCGTAATCAGTTAATATACGCTCTCTCAACTCTCTTGGTTTCAGGCTGCTCGTATCAATAATATGGCGCGCCCGGCCTTTAAGTTCCTGCAGCATCTCCCGCTCGAGCTGAATGCCTTCAAGCGGCGTATCCTCACTTGCAAGCGGATGCGAGCGCCGTGTTTCTTTATATCGGCTGACAAGCACCTGATCTCCTGCATCCAAAAATAGAATATGTGTCGACAGGTCCTTGCGCTGGTCAAGCTGATCTATGGAAGCAAACAGATGGTCAAAAAACTCCCTCGTCCGAAGATCCACTACGAAAGCTACTTTATCGGTTTTGTTTTCAGTCGTTTCAATTAAATCGATAAATGTTGGGATTAGTGAAGGAGGCAGATTGTCTACACAGTAATAGCCCAGATCCTCAAAGCATTGGATGGCCACCGTCTTTCCGGCCCCCGACATCCCTGTAATGATTTCAACCTGAATCGATTTCCGTTCTTGTTCCATAATCTGCATCCCTCTTTTACATATAGTATGGCGTTGACTGCTCAAACCGGCGTTCCAGAAGCCGGCGATCTTTCGTATAGCGGAACGTACCATACACCGTTCCTTTGTTATTCAAAATATGCTCGACAATGGCTTTATCGCCTTCGGCCATAGGCAGGGACGACACTTCCTGCTTTTTCTTCCACTCAAGGATGCCTTCCGGAGACTCATTAAGCAGCCTGCCTCCTGCACCAAAAGCTTCAAATGTAAACATCATCCACTCATTTGCCGTAACCCCGTCCTCCATCGTGATAAATGTAAAAATACCCCGCAGATGCGGACGTTCAAGCGAAAGGCCCGTTTCTTCCCGGAACTCCCGCCGGACTGAATCATATACTGACTCCCCCGGCTCCATTTTTCCGCCGGGGGCATTCCACCAATCGTAGCTTGGTTTTTTGAGCATAAGCAGTTGATCGTTCTGCTGTAAAAAACAATTTGTTACCCGCTGCATGTGTACCACCTCACATATACCTTTTTCCAGTATACTATCCTTCGATGGTTCAGACAATTTACAAAAGAAAGTATCCTATGTTTTTTGCTCTCTGTACCAAAAAAACGGCGCAGAAATGATTTTCTGCGCCTGTGCGTCGTCGTTTCAGCCGGAGCGCCTACGCTTCGACCGCGTTTTTCAGTTCTTCCACGTACTGCTGCGCTGTCTGGGCCGCGAGCGACCCGTCGCCGGTCGCCGTCACGATCTGGCGCAGGAACTTGTCCCGGATGTCGCCGGCGGCGAACACGCCCGGAATCTTCGTTTCCATTTCCTCGTTCGTTTCGATATAGCCCTCGTCGTTCGTGATGCCGAGGTCGAGAAACGCCCCGTTCAGCGGCAGCAGCCCGATGTAGATGAACGCGCCGCTCGTTTCGAAGTCGTAGTC
>NZ_JBQLIB010000018.1:0-40385 GCF_056034365.1 Marinococcus sp. LNHM5E3-2.1 | reverse complement strand
TTCATCATTTCAACTTCCTCATCGGTAAACAGCTTCTGGAGCATGAGGTAGCCGTTCTCGTCGTAAAAGTCCAGTTCCTTCTGCTGCAATGGGCCATCATAGCCGGCGCTTCCGTGGACTACCGGATCCTTCCGGTCCATGATTTCCTTATGATCGCCTTGTCTGGATGGATATTTATCGACTGCCATTGTTGCAAATACCTCCTTTATATTTTAACCAAAGGATTAAATCCCCGGTCAGTCAGACACATTCCCGGCTTAAAAAGGAATAAACATTAGAAACGGAAAATTTTAAATAATTAAATAAGCAGGAAAACTTCTAAGGCGGATATGATGCGTACTGGAAGCATATTAAAAAAATTCACTTTTTTTAAGCGGTAACATCATCTCTGGATCACTTAGTATATATTTGCGTACTTCCTGATGTGCCGGGAGCTTGCGAATGAATTTCGTCCTTCTGGACAGGATCGGTGAAATATGAAGCGCTGCCTTTGCTTTTAAATTCACCTCTTCATCTAATCGAGTGTTAAAGGCTTCGCCCGGCATTAAAAAGCAAAATGAAACTTTCCAATGAGGAAGGTTTCCGCTACAATAAAAGGGAAGAAAGCGTATGGAGGAGGCCTGGCATTGGCACTTACTTTTTACGGGTATCCCCCGTGCAGTACATGCCGCAAAGCAAAAAAGTGGCTGGAAGCAGAGAATATTTCTTTTGACGAGTATCATATTGTGGAACATCCGCCTTCGAAAAAAGAATTAAAGGCATGGAAAGAAAAGGAAGGACTTGAATGGAAGCAGTTCTTTAACACCAGTGGGAAGAAGTACCGGGAAATGGACCTGAAAACACGGCTGCCCGAAGCATCTGAAGAAGAGATTCTGGAATGGCTCGCTTCTGACGGAATGCTTTTAAAAAGGCCTATTGTGACAGACGGCGAGAGTGTTACCCTCGGGTTTAAGGAACCAGTTTTTGAGGAAAAGTGGAAAGCGTAATAGTATTCATTTGAAGGAGGATGATTGTGTATGAGTGTACCAGATGAACTTTTATATTCAGAAGAACATGAATGGGTGAAAAAAGAAGATGGCCGTCTTCGCGTCGGTGTGACAGATTTTGCCCAGTCCGAGCTTGGCGATATTGTATTCGTGGAACTTCCGGAAGTAGGAGATGAACTCGAGGCCGGAGAGCCATTTGGAAGTGTAGAATCTGTTAAAACGGTCTCAGAGCTTTACGCCCCGGTTACAGGAAAGGTCGTAGAAATTAATGAAGACCTGGATGATTCTCCTGAGTTTGTCAACGAATCTCCGTATGAAAAAGCCTGGATGATTGTGGTAGAACCCTCCAATGAAAGTGAATTGGATGACCTGATGTCACCAGCCCAGTATTCGGACATGGTAAGCGACGATTAATACTGATTTACATAGGAGCTGGCCTCTTGGGAGGCAGCTCCTTTTTATAAGCAGCTGTTTTCGAGCCTTGCAGGGACAGGAACTAAAAGGTTGACGCTTACAGGCAAAGGTGCTATTATCAGTAGCATCGTCAAATATGAACGGATAATCATCGTTCACTTATCAAGAGAGGTGGAGGGGCTGGCCCTGTGAAACCCGGCAACCAGTCTGCATAAGCAGACATGGTGCCAATTCCTGCAGGCAAACGTCTGCAAGATGAGTGGAAAGGATCCTTTAAAACCTTTCTGCTCGTGTGCAGAAGGGTTTTTTCTTTATGATCCGGTATGGAAAGAATCATTGCCGGAATCATGACGATTTAAAACATACTAATTACATCGTTTTAATAAAGATAAAGAAAAGCGATGAAGGAGAGAGCGGTATGATCGAATTAAAAGGTTTATCCAAAGCCTTTCAGACAAAAACACAAACCGTCACCGCCGTAGATAACGTCAGCCTTTCTATTGATGAAGGAGAAATTTTCGGCATTATCGGCTACAGCGGCGCAGGCAAAAGTACGCTTGTGAGGCTGTTAAATAAGCTCGAAACCGCCACCAGCGGTGAAGTAACCATTGAAGGGGAAAGCATCACTTCCCTGAAGGGGCAGTCTCTGCGCAGCGCCCGCCAGGAAATTGGCATGGTGTTTCAGCATTTTAATCTGTTGTGGTCCCGGACGGTAGCAGAAAATATTGCGTTTCCGCTCGAAATTGCAAAACAGTCAAAACAGGAACGGGCGAGACGGGTGCAGGAGCTGGTGAACCTTGTCGGCCTCGAAGGCCGGGAGGACTCGTACCCTTCCCAGCTGAGCGGGGGGCAGAAGCAGCGGGTTGGCATTGCAAGAGCCCTTGCAAACAATCCGAAGGTGCTGCTGTGCGATGAAGCGACCTCGGCGCTGGATCCGAAAACAACAGATTCTATTCTTGCTCTGCTCACAGACATTAATAAAAAGCTGGGGCTTACCATTGTCCTGATCACGCACGAAATGCACGTGATCCGTAAAATCTGTCACCGGGTGGCAGTAATGGAAAACGGCAAAGTCGTGGAAGAAGGGCCTGTACTTCAGGTATTCCGGAACCCGAAGGAATATATGACTAAAGAATTTGTTCGTCAGATTACGGAGCCGGAGGAAGACGCGTCGGAAATCGTATTCAATGAAGAAGAAACCGGCACAGTTGTGCAGCTGAAATTTTTGGAAAACAAGGCAGAGCAGCCGTTCATTTCCAAAGTCATCCGCCAGTTTGATGTGGACGTAAATATTATTCAGGGAAAAATTTCCCAGACGCAGCGCGGCAGCTACGGTTCCCTGTTTATCCGCATCAAAGGCAGCAGTGAAGAAATAAACAAAGCGCTGAACTACCTCCGCGAGGAAGAAATAGAAGCAGAGGTGATGGAGCGTGCTTAACACATGGATGGAAGAAATTAATTGGGAAAACATGTGGGTTGCTACGTGGGAAACCGTCTATATGAGTCTGATCGCGGTAGCAGCCACATTTTTACTTGGTACAATACTCGGAGTTCTGCTGTATTTAACAGATAAAGGGAACATGTGGGAAAACAAGCCGGTGCACACAGTGACAGCAGCGATCGTTAATATTTTCCGCTCTATTCCATTTATTATCCTGATCATTCTGCTTATTCCGTTTACAACCTTCCTGCTTGGTACGATGCTGGGCCCGAGTGCAGCACTGCCGGCACTGATTATCGGCGCAGCTCCGTTTTACGCCCGCCTGGTGGAAATTGGACTTAGAGAAGTGGATAAGGGCGTTATTGAAGCCTCTCAGGCAATGGGAGCGAGCCAGTGGCAGATCATTCAAAAAGTGCTTCTGCCGGAAGCGCTGCCGTCCTTAATCTCCGGCATCACCGTGACTGGTATTACGCTGGTCAGCTATACTGCCATGGCCGGTGTTGTAGGTGGCGGAGGTCTTGGGAACCTTGCGTATCAGGAAGGGTTCCAGCGCAGCAATAATGAAGTAGTATTTGTTGCTACAGTGCTGATTCTTGTTATTGTCTTCATTCTGCAGTGGATCGGCGATATTTGGACGAGACAGATAGATAAACGATAATTATTATATTAATGGGGGAATTTTTCATGAAAAAAACACTACTTGGCGTTTCACTACTTTCTACGGCAGTACTGGCAGCCTGCGGCTCTGATTCAGAATCAGGCGGCGGTTCCGAAGAAGAAACACAGACACTTACGGTAGGGGCTACAAGCGTCCCGCACGCAGAAATTCTGGAGTTTGCCGAAGACCAGCTGTCGGAAGAAAATGTGGAGCTTGAAATCGAAACATTCAATGACTATATTGTTCCAAACGAAGCGCTTGCTTCGGAAGAAATTGATGCAAACTATTTTCAGCATATTCCTTATCTTGAAGATCAGATGGAAGAAAATGAAGAGTTTGACTTCGTTAATATGGGCGGCATTCATATCGAGCCAATCGGTGTTTATTCCCAGGAGTATGACAGCCTTGATGCCCTTCCGGACGGAGCAGAAATAATTATGAGTAACTCGGTTGCAGACCACGGCCGGATTCTGCAGATGCTTGAGCAGGAAGGCGTCCTCACGCTTGAAGAAGGCGCCGGCGTTGAAGCAACAGTGGATGATATTGCCGAAAATCCGAAAGACCTGCAGTTCCAGGCGGACATTGACGCGGCTACGCTTCCGCAGGTGTATAATAACGGCGAAGGGGATGCAGTATTCATCAATTCCAACTATGCAATTGATGCAGAGCTGAACCCTCAGGAGGATGCCATTGCGCTTGAAAGTCCGGAAGATAATCCGTATGTGAATGTGATAGCAGCCCGGGCAGAGGATGAAGACAATGAAACAATTCAGACGCTTGTAGAAGTGCTGCAGTCGGATGAAACCCAGGAATTTATTGAAGAAGAATATGACGGAGCCGTCATTCCTGCAGAGCAGGAATAGCGGTCAGGCCGGACTCGTTTACTGAGTCCGGTTTTTTACATTGGGGGAAAAATAGAAGAGAATCTTCATTGAAAAAGTTTTTCCTTTTTTACTTCTCGGTGAGGTTTGGTATACTGTAAGAGTGAATGAAGAAAAGCATTGAATAGGGAGGGTCGTTCCTGCAAATGGTTTGTATAGGTGCCCTCCTTTTTGTATGAACGCTTTTATTGAGAATGAAGAGGATGTATTCTCATTTATTTCCCGTTGGTTTTTTTGCCATATAGTAGCAAAAAAATGAAATATATCGGGAGAGAAAGCGAGTTTGCTTGAAGTCAGTTTACATTTGTTATAAAATAATAATTATAATAAATAGAGAAAAAACAGCGGTTTCCGCTTGATTCCAAAATATGGAGGTATGCAAAATGGCAGCGCCAAACTTGAAAATTGAGAATTTGCACGTAGAAATTGAAGGTACTGAAATCATCAAAGGTTTCGATCTGGAAATGAACGGCGGAGAAATTCACGCAATCATGGGACCAAACGGAACGGGTAAATCCACCCTTGCTTCTGCAGTGATGGGCCACCCGAAGTATGAAATCACTAAAGGAACCATCACTCTTGATGGAGAAGACGTTCTCGACATGGAGGTTGACGAGCGTGCAAGAGCAGGCCTGTTCCTCGCTATGCAGTATCCGAGCGAAGTGAGCGGTGTAACAAACTCTGACTTCATGCGTTCGGCCATTAACGCTAAGCGCGGAGAAGGCAATGAAATTCAACTGATGAAATTTATCCGCCAGATGGATGAAAAAATGAACATGCTTGAAATTGACGAATCGTTTTCCCAGCGTTACTTAAACGAAGGGTTCTCCGGCGGTGAGAAAAAGCGTAACGAAATTCTTCAGCTTCTCATGATGGAGCCAAAGATCGCTATCCTGGACGAAATCGACTCCGGTCTTGATATCGACGCACTCAAAGTCGTTTCCAAAGGCGTAAATGACATGAAAAGCCCGGATTTCGGCTGCTTGATCATCACTCACTATCAGCGTCTCTTAAACTACATTACTCCGGATAAAGTGCACGTTATGATGCAGGGACGCATCGTTAAATCCGGCGGCGCCGAATTAGCTCAGCGCCTTGAAAACGAAGGCTATGAGTGGATTAAGGAAGAACTCGGCATTGAAAACGAACGCGTCGGAGAACCACAGGAATAATTTTAACAGCAGGGGAGGCGAAATTATGTCTATAGATACTACTTGGAAATATGACGAGAAATACGTTGAAGATTTCTCGGATAAACAGAACGAACCAAAGTGGCTGAAGGACCAGCGGCTAAGCGCCAGCCGCTTAGCGGAAAAGCTGGAAATGCCAAAGCCGGAAAAAACGAACATTAAAACGTGGAATTTCACCGAATTCGAACACGAAGGCACTCCGAAGGAAAGTTTTTCTTCGGCTGACGAACTGCACGAACAGGTACAGGGCCTTATCGATAAAAACGCTGCGCAGCAGAATCTCCTTGTGCAAAGAGATGGCCAGACGGTTCTGTATGAAGCAAGCGCTACGCTTGAAGAACAGGGCGTAATTTTCACAGACATCGCAACAGCGGCGATCGAGCACGGCGATCTGCTTGAGCGTTATTTCATGGGCAACGCGGTACAGGTGGATGAGCACCGTTTTACAGCGCTTAACGTAGCGCTCATGAACGGAGGTACATTCATCTACGTTCCGAAAAACGTAAAGGTTGAAGCTCCGCTTCAAACAATCTACTGGCTCGAACAGGCTGATATGGGACTGTTCAACCACGTGGTTATTGTAGCCGAAGCGAACAGCGAAGTGACGTACCTTGAAAACTACGTTTCCTATGATACAGAGACGCCTTCCGTTGTTAATGCGATCGCAGAGGTTTATGCAGAAGAAGGCGCGAACGTTTCCTTTGGCGGCGTGGACCACTTAGAGAAAGCGACTACGGTTTATACCAACCGCCGCGGCTACGCCCTCAAAGATGCAAGCATCGACTGGGCACTCGGCCAGATGAACGAAGGTAACACAGTATCGGACAATACGACTGCACTTGTAGGCGATGGTTCGACTTCTGACAAAAAATCTGTAGCTATCGGACGCGGAGAGCAGAGCCAGAACTTCTGGGCCCATATTATCCAGTTTGGTAAAAACACAGACGGCCAGATTTTGACCCACGGCGTTATGAAAGACAAAGCTTCTGCTATCTTCAACGGCGTTAACAAAATTGAACACGGAGCGACAAAAGCCAACGGGGAACAGACCGAGCGTGTGCTTATGCTCAGCGAACGTGCCCGTGGCGACGCGAACCCGATTCTTCTTATTGATGAGGACGACGTTACGGCCGGTCACGCAGCTTCTGTAGGCCGTGTTGATCCGGTTCAGCTTTACTATATGATGAGCCGCGGTATTCCGCAGACAGAAGCAGAGCGCCTGATTATTCACGGCTTCCTTGCTCCAGTAGTAGACGCACTGCCAATTCAAGCTGTGAAAGATCGCCTGACGGAGGTTATCGAAAGGAAAGTGTACTAATGGATGTAAAAGCCATTCGTGAACAGTTTCCTATACTGCAGCAGGAAGTAAACGGAAGTCCGCTTGTCTATCTTGACTCGGCGGCTACTTCCCAAAAGCCGCTGCAGGTAATTGAAGCGGTCAGTGATTACTACCGCCGTTATAATTCAAACGTTCACCGGGGCGTGCATACACTTGGAAGCATGGCGACGGATGAGTACGAAGGGGCGCGGGAAAAAGTCCGCTCCTTCATCAATGCCCCTTCCTCGCAGCAGATCATTTTTAACCGCGGTACGACCGTCGGCATCAACACGGTAGCTTCGAGCTACGGAGATGCTCATCTGCAGGAAGGCGATGAAATCGTCCTTACAGAAAAAGAACATCATTCCAATATTATTCCGTGGCAGCAGGCAGCAAAACGTAACGGAGCCCGTCTCCGGTACGTGGAGCTAGAAGCAGACGGAACGGTGACGGCAGAAAATGTACGCAGGGCCGTTTCCGAAAAAACAAAAATTGTGGCGGTCAGTCATGTGTCAAACGTACTTGGCACGGTGGACCCTATTAAAGATATCGCTGCTATCGCCCATGAACATGGAGCGGTCATCGTCGTGGACGGGGCGCAGAGCGTACCGCATATGGCAGTGGACGTACAGGATCTGGGTGTGGACTTTTACGCCTTTTCCGGCCACAAAATGGGAGGTCCAACCGGTATAGGGGTACTCTATGGCAGAAAATCTCTCCTGGAAAATATGGAGCCGGTGGAATTTGGCGGTGAAATGATTGACTTTGTAGGGCTGTATGATTCAACATGGAAGGAAACCCCGTGGAAGTTTGAAGGGGGCACACCGATCATTGCTGGTGCTATTGGTTTAGGAGCAGCAATTGATTTCCTGAAACAGATAGGCCTGGATAACATTGCTGCTCATGAGAAAGAGCTCGGCCAATACGCGCTGAAGCAGTTATCGGCGGTGGATGGACTGGATATATACGGACCGAAGGAACGGACTGGCATTGTGACATTCAATGTGCAGGATGTGCATCCGCATGATGTTGCCACCGTGCTCGATGCGGAAGGCATTGCGGTACGCGCCGGCCATCACTGTGCCCAGCCGTTAATGAAGTGGCTTGATGTAGCTTCTACCGCCCGTGCCAGTTTTTATCTTTATAACTCCACAGAAGATATTGATGCTTTGGCAGAGGGGTTAATAAGAGTAAAGGAGTATTTCGGTGATGTCTTCGCATAATTTAGATACACTTTACCGCCAGGTCATCATGGATCACTATAAAAATCCAAGAAACAAAGGTGACCTGGAGGAAGAAACACTTCATGTCAACATGAACAATCCAACTTGCGGCGACCGCATTCAGCTTCAGCTGAAAGTGGAAGAGGAAAAAATCGCCGATGCAAGGTTTGTCGGGGAAGGCTGCTCGATCAGCTTGTCCTCCGCTTCGATGATGACAGAGGCTGTCAAAGGTCATACTGTCGAAGAAGCACTGGATATGGCACAGATGTTTTCGCAGTTAATGCAGGGCGAAGAAATCGATGATACGAAATACGACCTTGGCGATATCGAAGCTCTGCAGGGCGTAACGAAGTTTCCTGCCCGTATTAAATGCGCAACACTTGCGTGGAAAGCCATGGAAAAAGGGTTAGTGGAAGAAGAAAACCGTTCATAATACAGCAACGCGCTTGAAACACAGCGGGGATGACAATATTTATTCCCGACTCTAAGGAGGTATTTTCATATGGCAAAACAAATGCCGGAAATTGGTGAAGACTATCAGTATGGTTTTCATGACAAAGACGTTTCCATTTTCCGTTCTGGTAAAGGCCTCACAGACGAAATTGTAAAAGAAATTTCTAAAATTAAAGAAGAGCCGCAGTGGATGCTCGACTTCCGTCTGAAATCCCTCGAGATCTTCTATAAAAAACCAATGCCGCAATGGGGCGGCGATCTCTCCGGACTGGACTTTGACGCTATTACGTATTACGTAAAACCGTCTGAGCGTTCTGAAAAATCATGGGACGAAGTGCCGGAAGAAATCAAAAACACGTTCGACAAGCTTGGTATTCCGGAAGCGGAGCAAAAGTATCTGGCAGGGGTTTCTGCACAGTACGAATCCGAAGTTGTATATCACAACATGGAAAAAGAGCTTGAAGATCAGGGTATCGTGTTTAAAGACACAGATACAGCAGTGAAGGAAAACGAAGAATTGTTCCGTGAGCACTTCGGGAAAGTTATCCCTCCATCTGACAACAAATTCTCGGCGCTTAACTCCGCAGTATGGTCCGGCGGCTCCTTTATCTACGTACCAAAAGGTGCAAAAGTAGAAACGCCGCTTCAGGCTTATTTCCGGATTAATTCGGAAAACATGGGACAGTTTGAGCGTACGCTGATCATTGCAGACGAAGGCAGCTCCGTGCACTATGTGGAAGGTTGTACCGCACCAGTTTACTCCACGGATTCCCTGCACAGTGCCGTTGTTGAAATCATCGTGAAAAAGGATGCGTACTGCCGTTATACAACGATCCAAAACTGGGCGCCAAACGTTTACAACCTCGTAACAAAACGGGCAGTTGCCGACGAAGGTGCGACCATGGAATGGGTTGACGGTAACATCGGCTCCAAATTGACGATGAAATATCCATCGATTATTATGCGCGGCGAAGGTGCGAAAGGTACCGTTCTTTCCATCGCTATCGCCGGACGCGGTCAGCACCAGGATGCAGGCGCAAAAGTAATGCACCTGGCTCCAAACTGTTCCTCCACGATCGTTTCGAAATCCATTTCGAAGCAGGGCGGAAAAGTAACGTACCGCGGTATTGCGAACTTTGGACGCAAGTCCGACGGTTCCAAATCGAAAATCGAATGTGATACGTTGATTATGGATAACGAATCCACTTCGGATACGATTCCATACAACGAAATTTATAACAACAACATTGCTCTTGAACACGAAGCGACGGTATCTAAGGTATCGGAAGAGCAGCTCTTCTATCTGATGAGCCGTGGCGTTGGTGAACAGGAAGCAACTGAAATGATCGTTATGGGCTTCATTGAGCCGTTTACAAAAGAACTGCCAATGGAATATGCTGTAGAAATGAACCGTTTGATCAGCTTTGAAATGGAAGGCTCGATCGGTTAATTTCCCGGCCCGGTACGAAAATGGAAACTGTCCTTTAAAGAGCTGTTACTGCTCTGAAAAGGGCAGTTTTTTTGTTTTATTTTAAAGAAGAACGTGAAAAGAAAAGGGAGGTGAATAAATGATGATATATGTTGGTTTAACCGGCTGGGGGGACCATGATTCCCTTTATCCAAAAGGACTGAAGCAGACTGACAAGCTGAAAGAATACAGTAAATATTTCCCCACGGTAGAAGTGGATTCTTCCTTCTACGCTATACAGCCAAAGAAAAATATTGATAAATGGCTCCGGGAGACGCCGGAATCGTTTCAATTTATTATGAAGGCCTATCAGGAAATGACCGGACACCAGCGCGGCCCGAGTAAATATGAATCAAAAAAGGAAATGTTTGAGCAGTACGCCCTATCGGTACGCCCGATGAAGGAAGCAGGCAAGCTGGCGATGGTGCTGTGCCAGTTTCCACCCTGGTTTGAATGCAACCGGGAAAACGTGGACTACCTCCGTTACTTGAGAGACCAGCTGCACGAATTCCCCTGCGCCCTTGAGTTCCGCCATGAATCCTGGTTCCATCCGACCTTCCGGGAAAAAACGCTCGAATTCATGAAAAATGAAGACTGGATCCATTCGGTGGTAGATGAGCCACAGATCGAAGGCGGATCGGTGCCGATTGTGGAGGAGGCCACCACGTCTTCCAAAACTTTAATTCGTCTGCACGGCCGTGACAAGAACGCGTGGCTGAAGCCGGCACGGGGACAGGAGTGGCGCAAGGTGCGCTACCGTTATAACTATTCCGACGCAGAGCTTCAGGAATGGCGGGAACGGGCAGAAAGGCTGCAGAAAGAAAGCAGCGACGTTTACATGATTTTTAATAATAATTCCGAGCGCCATGCAGCCCCGAACGCGCGCCGGCTGCTCGAGCTTTCCGGTATAGAATACGAAGGGCTTACTCCAAAACAAACTTCGCTCTTTAATGACGAGCCCCGCGATTCGTAGTAAGATAAAAGAAGATGAAATGCACTCGTTCTGCACCTCAGCATGTGGAGACGAGCACAAAGGCGGTGAGACCTGTTGTCCTCCAGTTTTTCTGTTTACCTGTACCATACTAACGATATTCACAGCGATTTGGATCAATGGACACGCACAGCAGCATATTTAAAAGAACGGGAAAAATACCGGCAGGACCGGGGGGAGTCAGTCCTTCTTCTGGATCTCGGGGACCACACCGACCGGGTACACGCCGTCACAGAAGCTACACGTGGAAAAGGAAACGTGGAGCTGATGAACGAAGCCGGCATTCAGTATGCAGCGGTTGGAAACAATGAAGGCATCACGTTTGCAAAAGAAGAGCTGAATCATATGTACGATGACGCCGGGTTTCAGGTGCTTCTGGCGAACTTGTTTGATACCGACGGCCGCCGTCCCAGCTGGGCGGAGCCATATAGTATCCATACGACAAAAGAAGGGGTACGGATTGGCCTGCTCGGGGTAACCGTTCCTTTTTATCCGTTTTATGAAGGGCTGGACTGGAAAATTACAGACCCGGAGCACGTGATAGAAACATTTCTGCCCGAGCTCCGGGAACAGTCTGACGTAATGATTTTAATGTCGCACCTGGGCTATCCAAAGGATTTGGAGCTCGCTTCCTCCTATGATTTTAATGTTATTCTGGGAGCGCACACCCACCATCTGCTTGAAGAGCCGGAATGGGTGAACAATACATTAATTACACAATGCGGCAAGTTTGGCACGCACGCAGGGGAGCTCGAGCTCCTGTTTGAAGGGGATACTCAGCGCCTCTCCGGCATCGTGGGCAAAACGGTGGATATGCGCAGGCTAAAGCCTTCCCCAATGACTGAAAGGCTTCTGGGAGCGCTCGAGGACGAAGCAGATAAAGACATGAATGAAATAGTGACAGAAATTGCAGAGCCATTATCCGTGTCATGGACTCAGGAGTCTCCATTTGCCTCGCTGCTTGCCGATGGGCTGCGGGAATGGTGTAAAACGGAGATATCTATGCTGAATTCAGGACTGCTGCTTCATTCGCTGCCGGCAGGACCGGTGACGAAAAAAGATATTCACCGCCTGTGTCCTCACCCGATTAACCCATGCGTAGTGGCAGTAAAAGGGCATGTGCTTGAAGAGGTAGTGAAAAAAGCTTTTACGGAGGAAATGATCCGTCTGCCGCTGAAAGGCTTTGGCTTCCGCGGGGAGATGCTTGGCCACATGGTATTCAGTGGCATGCAGATTGAAGCGGACTACGAATATGGAGAGTGGACGGTGCAGAGTATCCGTATCGGACACGATTTGCTTAATCACGAAGAAACGTATGAGCTGGCCACGCTTGATATGTTCACACTCGGGCCGTTGTACACCGGCTTGTCCAACGCAGAGTCGAAACAATACTATATGCCGGAAATGATGCGGGACATTCTGGCCGATGTGCTGGTAAAGCAGTATACGGCCGGTTCCTGATGAACCGCCTGCAGATGGAAAGCCTTCAGCCTGCTGTTAAGCTTGAAGGTGCTTCTGTCAAGCGGTAATTGAAGTAAAAACATAGGGAGGCACAAACGTGAAACAATACTTAGATCTCTGTCGGCATGTACTTGAAAATGGCGGAAAGAAGAATGACAGAACCGGCACTGGAACAATCAGCACCTTTGGATGGCAGATGCGCTTTGACCTGCAGCAGGGTTTCCCGGTGATCACTACAAAAAAGCTGCACCTGCGTTCCATTATTCATGAACTGCTTTGGTTTTTACAGGGAGAAACGAACATTGCCTACCTGAAAGAAAATAAAGTGAAAATCTGGGATGCCTGGGCAGACGAAGAAGGCAATTTAGGGCCGATTTACGGCAAGCAGTGGCGGTCATGGGAGGGATCTGGAGGAAAAACAGTGGACCAGATTTCTGACGTGGTGGAAGCGATCAAAACAAATCCAGACTCAAGGAGACTGATCGTCAGCGCCTGGAACGCAGCAGAGATTGAAGATATGGCGCTTGCGCCTTGCCACTGCCTGTTCCAGTTCTACGTCCAGGACGGCAGGCTGTCATGCCAGCTCTACCAGCGGAGTGCAGATATTTTTCTCGGCGTGCCGTTTAACATTGCTTCGTATGCTCTTTTGACGCAAATGATCGCGCACGTATGTGACCTTGAGCCCGGAGAGTTTATTCATACATTTGGGGATGCTCATATTTATAACAACCACGTGGAACAAATCAAAACTCAGCTTGAGCGCGAGCCGCGAAGCCTTCCGGAAATGAAAATCACGCGGAAGGTGGATTCCATTTTCGATTTTACTATTGATGATTTTTCCCTCGAAGGGTACGACCCGCATCCCCATATTAAAGGAGAGGTGTCTGTATGATCGCATTTGTAGCTGCAGTCGCAAACAACCGGGTGATCGGATATAAAAATGACCTTCCCTGGCATCTTCCTGCTGACTTGAAGCATTTTCAGCAGGTAACAAAGCACGGAACTGTTATTATGGGCAGGAAAACGTTCGAATCGATGAACGGGCCGCTCCCGTCACGCACCAATATCGTTATTACAGGTAATACGGACTGGTCGCACGAAGGTGCTCAGGTGGTGAACGATATTGAAGAAATCCGCCGGCTTGCCGGAGAAGAAAAGCTTTACTATGTTATCGGAGGCAGCGGCATTTTTACGGAGCTGCTGCCGGATGCCTCCTACATGTATCTAACCCATATTGACGCCGATGTTTCGGGAGATACGTACTTTCCGGAATGGAACGAATCAGAATGGGAGATTGTTGAACAGGAAGAAGGGCCCGTGGATGAGAAAAACAAGCATCCACACCGTTACGTAACCTATAAGCGAAAAAATAATTAATGTAGTATCTAAAAGTCCTGCTGCAACTTTCTGGTTGTAGCAGGATAATTTTATTTATCTAAATTAAAAACAAAAGCAGCAAATATAAGAACGCTTCCAAAAAACTTTTCCGTTATGTACTTTGACAAGGCAAAGAAAGATAAATATAATGAATTATCAGACAAAAGTTGTGCATCGGCAGATGTCCACATAGTCATGTAACAGATAAAAAGGAGGAAGCTTCATGGCTGCAAGAGAACAATGGGGAACACGTGCGGGTTTTATTATGGCAGCAGTCGGATCTGCGATCGGGCTCGGAAACATCTGGCGCTTTCCGGCGACGGCATTTGAAAACGGCGGCGGCGCGTTTTTTGTCCCATATTTATTTGCGCTGCTGACAGCAGGTATTCCACTTTTGATCATGGAATTTACCATGGGTCATAAATACCGGAGCGCAGCACCAAGAACGTATTCAAAAATGAACAAAAATGTGGAGTGGATCGGCTGGTGGGCCGTGGCGGTAGCATTTGTTATTTCTACATATTATCCTGTTATCATCGCCTGGTCCCTCTCCTATACGATTTTTTCTTTCAATTTAAGCTGGGGGGCAGACACCGAAGCATTTTTGTTTAACGACTATCTGCAGCTGGCAGATCCCGGGCAGTTCGGTGGTATGACGATCGGAGTACTTATTCCGTTAATCATCGTCTGGGCGATCGCGCTCGGCATATTATTTAAAGGGGTGCAGCGAGGTATTGAACTGGCGAACCGGATTTTTATTCCGACGCTGGTCGTTATCTTCCTTATCATTTGCATCCGCGCGGTTACTCTTCCGGGCGCAGCAGAGGGGCTTCAGGCTTTCTTTGAACCGGATTTCGGGGCGCTCACCCAGGGAGGCGTCTGGGTAGCTGCATACGGGCAGATTTTCTTTAGTTTATCAATCGCTTTTGCGATTATGATTACCTATTCCAGTTATCTGCCGAAAAAATCGGACATTACAAACAATGCCTTTATTACGGGCTTTAGTAACTCAAGCTTTGAGCTGCTGGCTGGGATTGGCGTCTTTTCAGCTCTCGGGTTTATGGCTCAACAGCTGGATGTGGGAGTAGAAGAAGTAGTAGCCGGCGGTGTTGGACTTGCCTTTGTTGTCTTTCCGCAGATCATCAGTGAATTTCCGGCGCTCAGCGGCCTGTTTGGTGTTCTTTTCTTCCTGTCGCTCGCCCTGGCCGGGTTGTCATCACTGATTTCTATCGCTGAAACGTACATTAAAGGACTGCAGGAAAAATTCGGCTGGACGCGCGGGAAAGCAGTCGGTATCGGCGGCGGTGCAGCGGCACTGTGTTCTCTGATATTTGCTACCCGTGGCGGCTTGAACTTCCTTGATGCGGCCGATTACTTTATCAACCAATTTGGTGTGGCCCTCCTCGGGCTGGTGGAAGTAGTATTGATTGCCTGGGTGCTCCGCAAGCTGCCGGAATTTCAACAGCACGCCAACGCCATTTCTGATATCCGTCTTGGCGGCTGGTGGAAGGTATGTCTTAGTGTGATCACGCCAATTGTGCTTGGTTACATGATGATTGATTTATTCCTGCAAAACATTTTAAAGCAGTTTGATACCGAAAATGGAAATTACGCCGGGTATACAGATGGATTTATTTTCGCCAGCGGTTGGGCTGTGGCCCTGGCTGCTTTAGCGGCGGGTGTTATTATGTCCCTCATACGCTGGAAAGGCTTATCCAAAGAGGAGGCTGAGTAAATTGACAGCTGGAGCAATTATAACAATGGTCGTAGGAATGGTTATTATATGGGGCGGTCTTGTGGCAAGTCTTTTAAACGCAAAAAAAGCCTCGAAACAAAAATAAAATGAAGCAGCCCGGGAGGAAGCAGCCGGGCTGCTTTTTTTCCGCCTGCTGACGGATTTGCAGGTGATGAAGAAGGACGTCTATGAATTGTCTGAACCTGTGGAACGTGTTAAAGTATAAAGGAAAACAGTAGAAACTGGCCAGTCTAATCAAACATATACTACAGATAGAGTACAAACAGGCTTTTTATTATTCATAACTGGGAGTGAGAGCATCATGACAAAAACGGAAGAATACGTTCGCAAGCCGGAATGGCTGAAAATAAAACTAAACACCAATGAGTCCTACAAAGGACTGAAAAAGATGATGCGGGAAAAAAATCTTCACACGGTATGTGAAGAAGCCAGATGCCCGAACATCCACGAATGCTGGGCAGTCAGAAAAACGGCTACATTCATGATTCTCGGTGATACCTGTACGCGCGGCTGCCGTTTCTGCGCCGTTAAAACCGGTCTTCCAAACGAACTGGACTGGGGCGAGCCTGAACGTGTTGCGGATTCCGTCGAACAAATGGGTCTGAAGCACGTCGTTATTACAGCGGTGGCAAGAGATGACCTTAAAGACGGAGGCTCGGAAGTATTTGCCGAAACCATCCGTGCGGTCCGCCGGAAAAACCCGGGCACGACAATCGAAGTGCTCCCATCAGACATGTCCGGCACTCCGGAAAACCTGGATATTTTGATGGAAGCAAGACCGAACATCCTGAACCACAATATTGAAACAGTGGAACGGTTAACGCCGCGGGTGCGCGCCCGTGCAAAATACCGTCGTTCCCTGGATTTCCTTCAGTATTCTAAAGAGCTTCATCCGGACATTCCAACCAAATCGAGCCTGATGGTCGGCCTCGGGGAAACAAAAGAGGAAATCATTCAGGCTATGGATGACCTGCGGGCACACGACGTGGATATTATGACAATCGGACAGTATCTGCAGCCGACGAAGAAGCATTTAAAAGTACAAAGATATTATACGCCGGAGGAATTTGCAGAGCTGAAAGAAATTGCAATGACAAAAGGATTCAGCCACTGTGAATCCGGGCCGCTTGTGCGTTCTTCCTACCATGCTGACGAGCAGGTAAACGAAGCACAGGTACAGATGGAAGCAAGCAAGTATCAATAAATGAGAGACCGCCCCCTGGAAAAACCAGTTCCTCTTTTCGGATGCTGGTTTTTCTTTTGGAAGGGCCAGGCTCAGCAAAGGAGGGGAGCTCATTGATTCAGGTTCAGGGACAGCGTTATGAATTGCTCGAAAACTTTCGGGATGGCTGGAGTGAAGAAGCGTTTAAAGAGCGTTACAGTGAAGTACTGAACAAGTATGATTATGTCGTCGGGGACTGGGGGCATGAGCAGCTCCGCATGCGCGGCTTCTTTGAAAACGACCGTAAAAAAGTCCCCCACGATTTTAAAATCGGTACCCTTGAAGATTACTTGCTGGAGTACTGTAATTTTGGCTGTGCCTATTTTGTATTAAAAAAGGTTCGCCAGGAGCAAAAGGAAGAAACGCAGGAAGAAGCAGAAGAATCAGTAACGTAAAAACCCCCGTCGCGGGGGTTTTTGTTTATTATTCTTCAGCGAGAAGGTGGGGTTTGTAGTCAAGGTGATGCTGGGCTTTAATGTAGCGGACAGTACGGGTTTTGGCCCGCATGACGATAGAATCTGTTTCAGCAAGATCTCCTCCAAGAAAACGAACCCCGTCCAGCAGTTCACCGCTCGAAACACCGGTGGCCGCGAAGATAGCATCGTCTCCTTTAACGAGGTCAGACAGCTGAAGCACCTTGCTCGTATCCGTAATTCCCATAACTCTGCAGCGCTCTTTTTCTTCGGCGTCTGAGGGTACAAGGCGGGCCTGCATGTCTCCGCCGAGTGCTTTAATAGCGGCAGCTGAGATGACGCCTTCGGGAGCTCCGCCGGTGCCAAGGAATAAATCAATCCCGGTGCGCGGAAGCGCAGCTGCGATGGAAGCTCCTACATCCCCGTCACCAAAGAGTTTTACCCGGGCGCCTTTGGCCCGGACGCGGTCGATGAGCTGCTGATGACGATCGCGGTCCTGGATAATAACCGTGACGTCCCGGACCCGTTTGTTGCTTGTTTTAGCAATTGTATCGATGGTGGTCTCGATCGGATCGTCCAGGCGGACATGCCCTGCAGCCTTCGGTCCAACCGCGATTTTTTCCATATACATGTCCGGCGCATGAAGAAGTGTGCCCCGGTCCCCGATGGCAATGACAGCGACAGCGTTGGCCCGGCCGCTCGCAACGATATTTGTTCCTTCGAGCGGGTCAACAGCAATATCAACCTCAGGGCCTTCTCCGTCTCCCACTTCTTCTCCAATATAGAGCATAGGTGCTTCGTCGAGCTCCCCTTCACCTATGACGACCGTTCCGCGGCAGTGCACAGAGTCAAACATGGACCTCATCGAAGTCGTAGCAGCATCATCCGCTTCTATTTTTCTCCCACGTCCAAGCCACTGAGCAGAAGAAACAGCGGCTGCCTCTGTAACACGTACAATTTCAAGCGCCAGTTCTCTATCCATAAATAGATTTCATCCTTTCCTTTAAGAAGATGCATATGTAAAACTTGCAAAATGCTTAACTATCTTACCATATTTATGTGTCGTCTTCAGCGGTGGTTTTATCTGCAGATGCGGTTAGATATGCTACCATAGAGAATGAGAAAAGGAGGCAGAGTAATGTATTTTGTAGACCGAAAACAAATTGAGGACCGTCTGCAGTATATGGAGCAGCTTGGGCGTATATATAAGCAGATCCGGGAGGAAAGGACGGCAGGCACGCAGCTCGCGCTCGAAAGACTAGCGCACGGGTGGATCGAAGCGCTGATAGATGTCGGCAATCAGATGATTGATGGTTTTATTATGAGGGATCCGGGCAGCTATGAAGATATTCTCGATATCCTTGAGGACGAACGGGTACTCGAATCTGAAGTGATTAGCCGGCTGAAACCGCTGGTAGCATTCCGGAAAAAACTTGTGCAGGAATTTACTGCTATTGAATCCACCGAAATCAGGCAGGTGCTCGAGGAAGCGGAGCCTGCTGTAGAGAAGGTGAGCCCGTCGGTAAGGAATTATCTCGAGGAGGAGCTCGGACCGGTATCTGCCTTCCTGCCCGAGGAGAAGGATACAAAGGAATAAAGGAGGCGGACGGCCATGAAAAAGTATAAAGCATATTTAATTGATCTGGACGGGACGGTGTACCGGGGAAGCGAACCGATCCCGGAAGCTGTACGGTTTGTGAATCAGCTTCATGATAAAGGTATCCCGCATTTATATATGACCAACAACTCCACCTCAGCCCCCGAAACGGTTGCTGAACGATTGGCAGGCATGGGAGTGAAGTGCGTAGCAGACCAGGTGATGACAACATCACTTGCGACAGCCAGATACTTATATGAGCAGGCACCCTCTGCCAGGGTGTATGTAGTTGGAGAGCAGGGACTTCAGGAAGCGCTGGAGAATTACGGCTTTCATCTTACGGAAACCAACCCGGATGCCGTCGTAATGGGACTTGACCGCAGTATTACATACGATAAACTGAGCAGGGCAACGGTAGCGGTACGGAGCGGTGCTATGTTCATTTCGACAAATGAAGATGCCGCTGTTCCCACCGAGCAGGGCTTTCATCCTGGCAACGGGGCGCTCACTTCAGTCGTTACGACCGCTGCGCAGAAAGAACCAGTGTTTATCGGCAAGCCACAGCCTATTATGGTGGACATGGCGATGCAGGCGCTCGGACTGGCCAAAGAAGAAGTGGCGTTAATCGGGGACAATTATGATACCGATATTCTCGCCGGGATACGAGCAGGAATAGATACAATTCATGTGAACACGGGAGTTACCAGCAGGGAGGCGGCAGCTGGCAAAGAAATTCCTCCTGCCTACCAGGTGGAAACACTGGCAGAGTGGGCTGATTATCTATAGCTTTTTTTGCTGTAATGGTTGCGAGTTGAAAATAATATCGTTATAATGTCCTTTATAGAAAGACATTTGTTTACCTAAAATAAACATTATACAAATAAAGAATGTAATAAAGGTTTTAGAGGGAGTTAGGAGTGTAGCAGGAATGGAAAAAATTGCCGTAGGTATGCTTGGATTTGGAACGGTTGGAGCCGGTGTGGCTCAGCTGCTTGAAGAGCATAAACAAGAGCTTCAGCACCAGGTGGGTGCTGATGTGTTTTTAAAAAAAGCCCTGGTACGTGATTTGGAAAAACCGAGGACTGGTCAGGTGAGTTTGCGGGAAGACCAGCTGACGCTGGAGGCAGATGACGTGCTCGGCGACCCTGAGATTCACACGGTTGTTGAAGTGATGGGGAGTGTGGACCAGGCAAGAAAGTATATTACCCAGGCATTGCAGCAGGGCAAAAGCGTTGTTACTGCGAATAAAGACTTGATGGCCCTCCACGGGGCAGAGCTGTTAAAAATCGCAGCAGACAATCACTGTGATTTGTTTTATGAAGCGAGCGTAGCCGGAGGAATTCCGGTACTGCGGGGCCTTACGGAAGGGCTTGCCTCCGACCGGATCACAAAAATGATGGGCATCGTGAACGGAACGACCAACTATGTGCTGACGAAAATGAGCCAGGATGACCGTCCTTACCAGGAAGTCCTGCTTGAAGCGCAGGAGCTCGGATTTGCAGAAAGCGATCCTACCGCAGATGTTGAAGGTCTTGATGCTGCCAGAAAAGTAGCTATTCTGGCGAATCTCGGCTTTTCCATGAACGTGGAGCTTTCAGATGTTACCGTTGAAGGCATTACGTCCATTACAACAGATGATCTCGCCTACTGCCGGCAGATGGGCTATACGTTAAAGCTGATCGGCCTGGCTGAACGGAAAAATGGGAAGGTGGAGCTTGCAGTGCAGCCAATGATGCTGCCAAATGACCACCCGCTTTCATCGGTGCAGAACGAATACAACGCTGTGTATATTTACGGTGAAGCGGTAGGAGAAACAATGTTTTACGGCCCGGGAGCCGGAGCGCTTCCAACTGCGACAGCAGTAGTTTCGGATCTTGTCACTTCTGTACGCAATATGCGTCTCGGCGTCAGCGGCCATCATGTCGGTGAACCGTTGAATGAAAAGCACATTAAGCCGGATAATGAAGTATTTTCGAAATACTTTCTCCGCCTGCACGTGAAAGACGCCACCGGCACCTTCGCAGCTCTCACCTCGATTTTCGCTGAAGAGGATGTAAGCTTTGAACGTCTCGTTCAATGGCCGGTAGAAGGTATGGTGAACACCGCAGAAATTGTCATTATTACGCATACAACATCACTCGATGTATACAAACGGCTTCAAACGGCGTTAAACAGTCTTGATGTTGTAATAGATATTAAAAGCAGCTACCGTGTAGAGGGAGGAAGCTAAATGAGTGCTTGGCAGGGACTTTTAAAGCAGTATAAAGATTTTTTACCAGTAACGGAAAATACGCCGGCGCTTTCCCTGAATGAAGGTAATACCCCGTTAATACCACTTGAACGACTGTCGGAAGAGTGGGGCGTGAACATTCACGTGAAGACAGAAGGCACCAATCCGACGGGCTCGTTTAAAGACCGGGGAATGGTGATGGCGGTAGCGAAAGCGAAGGAAGAGGGAAGTAAAGCTATTATCTGTGCTTCTACAGGAAACACCTCTGCCGCGGCGGCTGCTTATGGTACGAGAGCAGGCCTCCGCACGATCGTTGTCATTCCGGAAGGGAAAATTGCGCTCGGGAAGCTGGCCCAGGCCGTTATGTACGGAGCCGAAGTGTTTGAAATCCAGGGCAACTTCGATAACGCGCTCGAAATCGTCCGGAGTATCAGTGAAAAAGAGCCAATCACTCTCGTGAACTCTGTGAACCCTTATCGTATTGAAGGCCAGAAAACTGCTGCGTATGAAGTTTGTGAAGCGCTCGGAAAAGCACCGGATGCCCTCTGTATCCCGGTAGGCAATGCCGGAAACATCACGGCTTACTGGAAAGGGTTTAAAGAGTACCATGAGCAGCACCAGACCGGCCTGCCAAACATGCTTGGCTTTGAAGCAGAAGGGGCAGCTGCCATTGTACGCGGCGAAGTCGTCAAAGATCCGGAAACGATCGCTACGGCTATACGTATTGGTAATCCGGCAAGCTGGGATAAAGCTATCCGGGTGACAGAAGAATCAGACGGCCGAATTGATATGGTAACAGACGATGAGATTGTTGAAGCTTATCAGCTGCTTGCCAAAACAGAAGGCGTTTTTGCAGAGCCGGCTTCCTGTGCTTCTCTGGCGGGACTTAAAAAACAGATCGATAGCGGAAAAATCAAAAAAGGTTCTTCGGTTGTCTGCGTCCTTACCGGAAACGGACTAAAAGACCCGAGTACAGCGATTGATAAAGTGACGGTGAAACCAACGGTTATTCCAAATAATGAAGAAGCATTTATGGAGCATATCAAGGGAGGAGTCGTTCGTGGCTGATAAAAGATTGTCGATCACTGTGCCGGCCAGTTCAGCGAATTTAGGACCAGGGTTTGATTCTGTAGGGTTAGCAGTCAACCGCTATCTTACGCTTTACATCGACCGGGCGGAGGAGTGGGAATTTTTCTCGAAATCATCCGAGCTCAGCAGCCTGCCAAACAAAGAAAATAATCTTGTTTATCAGGCGGCAACAGCTTACGCCGCTGAATACGATGTGGAACTGTCCCCCTGCCGCGTGGAAATGGTAAGTGATATCCCGCTCGCAAGAGGACTCGGAAGCAGTGCTTCGGCAATTATTGCCGGTATCGAACTGGCAGACGAAATGGCCGGATTGCACCGGTCGAAGGAAGAAAAAATGCAGTTTGCAAGCGGTTGGGAAGGACATCCTGACAACGTTGGCCCATCGCTGTATGGCGGCCTGATCGTCGGTGCCTACGGAGAGGAAAAAACACACGTGATGCACTGCGGTGTGCCGGATGTGGACCTTGTACTTGCCATCCCGGACAGTGAACTTCTGACTAAAAAAGCGAGAGGAGCGCTTCCTTCTGAACTTCCTTACGCCACAGCTATTCACGGAAGCGCAGTAAGTAACGTGCTGGTGGCAGCTATTTTAAAAGAAGATTGGAAAATGGCCGGTGAAATGATGGTCCGGGACGTCTTTCACCATCCGTACCGCGCAGATATGGTGCCTGGTCTGGAGGAAATGCTCAGCGGCATTCGCCAGTACGGGGCCTACGGGGCAGCATTAAGCGGCGCTGGCCCGACTATTCTCTGCTTCGTTCCGAGTGGCAGAGGGGAAGAAGTGAAGCAGGCGATCCAGGAAGACTATCCAGACTTTCGGGTCGAAACAGCCAAACCGGCTCCCTTCGGTTCAAGCGTCCACTATGTTAATCAGCCGGCCGGGGTATCAAGCTCGGTTTGAAATGGAAATGAAAGCATATAAAAAAAAGCTCAGGGCATTTAACGCCCTGAGCTTTTTATGGTTACAGTCTATTAAAATACCTGCTCGAGTTCTTTAACTCCCGGCACTTCTTCTAAAAGAGCTCGTTCGATACCGGCCTTCAGTGTAATTGTAGAGGAAGGGCATGAGCCGCATGCTCCCATTAGGCGGACCATAACGATGCCGTCTTCAATATCTACAAGTTCTACGTCGCCTCCATCGCGAAGCAGGAAGGGACGGAGCTTTTCAAGAACCTCCTGAACCTGTGCATGCATATCTTCTGTCGTTTGTGGCATGTTGATCTCTCCTTTCAATACTTTTATTATAAACCGTAGGGCTGTTATGTTCAAATGTCATCACGTATATATGCATTCTACTATGAACAGGTGCTGTTTGACAATCATTATCAACCGGGCAGGAGAAATAGTGAAGAAAGCAAAGGTATAGTATGATATAGAAAAGAGGGCAGGTGTGTGATCATGATAAAAGTTTATGGAGCAGAAAAAAAGTGTCCGAGCTGCGTGAATCTTCCATCAAGCCGGGAAACAGCAGAGTGGCTCGAAGCTGCAGTGCAGCGAAAGTATCCGGAAAATCCACCCAATGTAGAACATATTGATATTGAAGATCCGGGCTCGGCTTCTGATGCTGTGGCGGAAAAAGTCCGGCAGGAAGAATATTTTTATCCGCTCGTAACAGTGAACGGAACAGTAGTGGCAGAAGGAAACCCACGACTCAAAGCTGTCTACAGGGAAATTGATAAGACGAAAGCGCCGGCCCCGGGAACGACAGAAGAATCAAAGGAATAAAAAGACCGGACGAAAGTTAACGCTTCGTCCGGCTTTTTCAACTGCTGTCACATCCATCGCTGTTTAGCTGTCACCGTTTCCGCGGCTGTTTTCCTTGCCATTACTGGTCTGTTCGGCAGAAGCCTCCTCGATAAGCCCTTTAATGTCGGTATTGTCCATATAGCCGGTGAAATGCTCACTGCCGGCGCCGGCAGCAAAGACGGGAACCATTTCCCCGGTGTGTCCGCCGGTGTCACTCTCCGCGCGTATTTCGGTATCAAGCGAGCCTACACTGTAGTGATCAGCAATAATGGAACCAATTTCCCAGCCCACCTGATATTCAGGGTAGACCTCTCCCTCATCGTCTTCAATATTCGCACGGAAGGCTTCTAATTCTTCATTAGTTATATCAATATCTGCGTATTCCGAAAATACCTGCTGAATGCTTTCATCGGTGTATTCATCAGAGTCTTCCCGGGTTTCAAGCTGCTGGGCCATATACTCAGGGGAAACTTCAATATCTTTCAGACCTTCCACATCCATAGTTTCTGTTGCAGACATGCCAAGTGTTTCATGGTCGGAAAGCACAACAACGAGCGTATCATCCCGGTCTTCTGCCCAGGTAACGACCTGTTCGACCGTCTGGTCAAATTCGATCATTTCCTGCCATACGCCGGTAGCGTCAGCCGCATGAGCCGCATGGTCGATGCGGGCGCCTTCAACCATCATAAAGAATCCGTCATCATCCTGTGAAAGCACGTCCAGCCCGGACTCAGTCATAGCCTGCAGGGAAGGCTCTTCGCTGTCGACGTCGTCTTTATCGGTTTTATAGTTCATGTACGAATCATTAAACAGCCCAAGGAGCTTGTCCGGAGTCCCGGCTTCCTCCAGTTCTTCTTCGGTAGTCGCATACTCATAGCCGCTTTCCTGGAAATCATCCACGAGCCTGTCTTCGCTTTCTTCCTCGTCAGCTCCGAAAAATTCACCACCGCCCCCAAGCAGAACATCATATTCTTCTGCGTACTGCTGTTCGGCAATGTCTTCTTCGCTGCCGCGGTCAGCTACGCTTGCGGTAAACGCCGCCGGAGTGGCATCTGTGACCGTATTATTGGAAATAACGCCGACTTTTTTACCGTCGTCCTGATACTGATCCAGAATGCTGTCTACTTCATTGCCGTCTTCATCGACTCCGATGCTCCCGTTATTTGTTTTCGTACCGGTAGCGATGGCGGTGCCGGCCGCGGCTGAATCAGTTACGTTGTTATCGGCGGAGTAGGTGCTGGTCATACCAGTATGTTCAAGAGACTCCATGAACAGTTCGCCTTCCTTGCCGTATTCAAGCATGGAAGCAATCTCCATCTGACCCATGCCCATGCCATCTCCCACCATTACGATGACATTTTCCGGGACGTCGTCCTTAGCATTTTTACTGCTGTTTTCAGCTCCGTTGTCATTGGCATTATCATTTGCTGAGCCACTTGCGTGAAGAAGGCTTCCTGAGCTGATAACCATTCCTGCGAGTACCCCGACAGTTAACTTTTTTGAAAAATACATGCTGACCCTCCCATGATAATTCATAACTTTTGATATTTTTTGAAATTTTAGTTAATAATAAATGGGCCCGAAGAAACCGTCAACAGCGTTATATTTATTTCAGCCAAATATACTTTTAATTTTCTAAATTTTTCATATTATATATGATAATTTAATTAGTAGAAATCAATGGCTGTCTGCTGACATAAAAAAGGATCTGCATCACGGGGCAGATCCTTTCTTGTGAAACATGAAATTATTTTTTTATTATACGCCGGAATGGTTTTTGTACATCCAGAGCACACCGCTTTTTAACAGACGGGCAACGCGGCCGGTAACTGCTGCTTTAGCAGTACCGCCCATCACTCCGAAGCCGTGCTTTTTGCCTAACGATCCGAGAGTACCTTTAAGCTTGATCTCAGGCATCGTTTCCGGAAGCGGTTCGTTCTTCCATCGTTTTTTCATAATCGTGGCGATCTGTTCTGCCTGGCCCTCGGCAAGCTGGGCACTTGGAGCGTGAGGCAGGCTGGCACAGTCCCCGACGATAAAAATATTTTCATCGTTTGTCAGATGATGGTGGGGGGTTAAAATGATGCGCCCCTTCCGGTCTTTTTCCGTATTAAGCTCGCGAATGATTTTGTTGGGCTGGATGCCTGCAGTCCAAATAATCGCTTCGGACTGGATCCAGTCTTCATGGTTGTACAGGCCTTCCGCTGTCACGGTGGTGATATCGGAATTACTGATTACTTCGACGTCATGCTTTTCAAACCAGTTCTGCACATAGTTGCTGAGCCGCTTCGGAAACATTGGAAGAATGGTTTCCCCGCGGTCGAACAGGCGTATGTGAAGATCTGAGCGGCTCTCCCGCAGTTCACTGGCCAGTTCTACGCCGCTTAGGCCCGCGCCTACGATGCTGACTGCTGCTTTTGGCGGAAGGTTACTGATAGCTTCGTACGTGCGGCGTGTTGCTTCCATGCTTTGAATGCTGTAGGAGTGCTCTTCTGCTCCGGGAACCCCGTGAAAGTTGTCGACCGAGCCAAGCCCGGCAACGAGCTTGTCGTATGGAAGCGAGGAAGAATCGGACATGATCACCATCTGATTTTCCATATCGATATGGTCGATCGTGCCAAAATGAATTTTTAAACGGGAATGATCCGGGAACGGAACGCGCACCTCGTGGTCAGATTCTGTTCCGGCAGCGAGTGCGTAGTATTCCGTTTTCATACAATGGTACGGAAGTTTGTCCACTAATGTAATGTCAACATCCTGGGGGAGGTCGCTGCCGAGCACGCGCTGAAGAAAGCGCATCCCGCCATAGCCTCCACCTAATACGATAATTTTTTCCATTGTTTCTTGTCCCCCTTTGAGTAGCATGCTGTCTATGCCCGCGTGGACCAGCTGCATAAAATGATGAAGTAGTTCTTCACGATCGGTTTCAGCTCCGATGGATAGCTGATAGTAAAAATAGCTGTTAATAATATGTGCCCATCGATTCGAAGAAATGGAAGGGTCTATTTCCTGCTGGCGGACACCGCTCTCAAGGAGCTGTTCCCACGTGCGAAGCAAAGCACTGTCATGCTCGACCACATGCCGCCAGATGTGCCTGGTGAGGGAAGGATTCAGGTGAAAGTCCCCCAGGAAATACCCGGCATAGGCACGAATACGGGAAGGAAGTGTCATGCGCTGAATTTTATACGTCTGCATGTATTCCTGCACTCTGAGCAGCCGGTCCTCTGCGAGTGCACGCATGATCGACTCTTTTGTAGGGAAGTAATTGAAAAAAGTCCCTTTGGCGACTTCGGCTGAAGCCGTAATTTCCTGCACAGTCGTCTGTTCAAAGCCCTTTTCCTGAAATAAATGCACGGCAGCCTGCAGAATGCGGGAACGTGTCTGCTCTCGTTTTTCCGTTCGTTTCATAGAATCCCCCTCTGCGCAGCTGAAAGCATTTGCAAAAATAAAAAAGTTACAATAGAGAGAGAACGATTCGGTCGTGCAGTCATTAAAAATGACTGCGGTCAATTTTGATTATAGAGAGGTACAGCTGCTTTGGCAACCAATTTTAAAAATATCAAACAATTTTGTGAACGGGATATTCAAACGAATTGGTTGACGCAGCGGCCGCAGACGACTAATATAAACTCGTATAACCCGGGAAGAGGTGATGAAAGGTGAGGCCAATTATTGAGTTTTGCATGAGTAATTTGGCGAACGGCTCTCACGGGGCAATGGAAGAACTTGAAAAAGATCCGAATCTGGATGTTATTGAAGATATATGCTTAGGCTACTGCGGCCGTTGCTCTATGAATATGTACGCACTTGTGAACGGGGAGCCGGTAGAAGGGGAAGATGAAAAAGACCTTCTTGCCAATATTTATACTCATCTTGAAGAAAACCCAATGTTTTAATGCAAAAGCGTCTTTCTGCAGAAGGAAAGGCGCTTTTTTCTCAACGTTTAAAGAGGGGGAAAAAATGGATATTATTCCTTTTGAAAATACATGGCCATATGACAAAATAGGTGAAGATATTTATATTAATGAATGCCCGTACTGCGGAACCAGAAATATATTAACAGCGATGAAAGTAAAAGATTTAGAATGGGCAAAAGAGGAAATAAAAACATATATCAATATGCCGTGCTGCCATACACGCATGCATATTGTATTTGCAGATGAAGATTACTTATGGACGACAGAGCCGCTGAGACGAAGGGAGAGAAGGTCATGAGATTTACAAAAATGCACGGGCTTGGCAACAGCTACATTTATGTCGACGTATTTGAAGAAACGCTTGAAGAGCACGAGCTTCCAAGGCTTGCCCGGCAGGTAGCCGATAAAAATAAAGGGATAGGTTCAGATGGGCTGATTTTGATTGGGCCGTCGACGCATGAAGACGTGAAAATGCAGGTGTTCAATGCTGATGGATCGGAGGCGAAAAACTGCGGGAACGGGCTGCGCTGCACAGCTAAGTATGCTTACGAGCATGGTTACGTTAACAAAGAGCGTTTTACGATCGAAACGCTTGGAGGAACGATGAAAGCCACCGTTCATCCGGACAATACCGGTCAGACCGTCAGCCTGGTAACCGTCGATATGGGAGCTCCGGAATTTGACTGGGCCCAGGTTCCCGTCAAAGAGTCCGGAGAGGGAGAGCTGTCCCTTGAAGCTGCAGGCCGGTCGTGGCAGCTGATGCCTGTATCCATGGGCAACCCGCACGGAGTCATTTTTGTGGATGACACAGAGCAGGCACCCGTGGAAACTGCCGGGGCGGAGCTTGAAACACATGAAGCCTTTCCGGAAGGGGCAAACATTGAGTTCGTGCATATGCGCCGCAGTGATGTGATGGATTTTAGAGTGTGGGAGCGCGGCTCCGGTATTACCCAGGCATGCGGAACAGGTGCCTGTGCAGCCGTGGCAGCTGCAGTGGCAGCTGGTAAGAGTGAAAAAGACAAAGAGGTTACTGTGCATCTTCCCGGAGGTGATCTGTATATTACGTGGCAGTCATCAGGAAATATACTGATGACGGGAAATGCTGAGGTTATCTGTACAGGTGACTATGAAACAAGAAGGGCATCAATATAAACAAAAAGAGAGCGGGCGCCCGCTCTCTTTTTACGTCTAATAGGATTTAACAATGTTATAGAAGGTATCCCGTTCCACAGGGGTTTTTCCGGCTGTTTTAATTAGGTGGATCAATTCCTTCCGGGTGATCCCCTGGGAAGTCAGCGCGCCGACAGAATGAGAAATTCGTTCCTCGATCAGTGTGCCGTGAATATCGTCGGAGCCAAATGTGAGTGCCATCTGGGTCAGCTGGGCGCCGATATTAATCCAGTACGCTTTGATGTGATCAAAGTTATCAAGCATCAGCCGTGAAATTGCTATGGTTCGCAGATCATCAAATGCGGAGGTACGCTGGTGCAGGCCGGCATCGAGCTTGCGAGGCTGCATGGCGAGCGGGATAAAGACCATGAAGCCATTGGTTTTGTCCTGCAGGGCACGGACGCGGTCCATATGAATGAGCCGTTCCTCCTTCGATTCAATCGACCCGTACAGCATTGTGGCGTGCGTACGCATGCCAAGGTCGTGAGCGAGCTCGTGAGCTTCTAACCATTCAAATGTCGTAGCCTTGTCCGGACTCATTTTCGCACGGTAATTCTCTGTAAGAATTTCAGCGCCGCCGCCTGGAAGCGTATCGAGTCCTGCCTTTTGCAGCTCTATGAGGACTTCGCGCATGCTGATCCCTGCGTGACGGGCAAAGAATTCGATTTCGGCTCCTGTGTAGGCTTTAACCTTTGCCTGTGGGTAATGCTTTTTCAGCACGCGGATGGTGTTTAAATAATACTCAAACGGCACGTCCGTGTTGTGACCGCCAACGATGTGAAATTCCCGGATGTTGTCATTCCAGCGTTTTTCCACGTATTCAAGCAGTTCTTCTTCATGCATTGTATACGCGTTTTCTTCGCCGGGTTTGCGCTTGAATCCGCAAAACGAGCAGCTCGCTTCGCATACGTTGGTCGGGTTGATGTACATATTTTCGATAAAATAAACGTTATCCCCGTTTTTTCTTTCGTTCACCTCATTTGCCAACTGGGCCACGGTTAACAGATCTGCTGTTTCATAGAGATAGAGGCCGTCTTCAATGGATAACCGTTCTCCTTCTCGGACTTTGTCGGCAATGCGCTGCATGTCGGCGTCGCGATTCAAGGTGATCGCCATATTAATCCTTCCTTTCCGATGTACAAGAAATACTGTAAAGTTCAGCGGTTCTGCAGGCAGCTTCCGTACCGCCGTGCAAAACCTTATCTGCTGTATAGGTATATAAAAGGTGTGCTGCCAGGGAAAGACATCAAGCTAACAAGAATTTCCGGGGCTCAGTTTCTTATTATACATCGTGGTATTCCGGAAGGAAAGTAACAACGCCCAAAGCAGTTCTTCATTCGGAAGAAGTGTCCGCAGGGGAGACCAAAGAGTAATTCCATGTCTCCGGATAGAGAGGCAGCCTCTCGGCACGGTAAACAACCCGGCCGTCTCCTTCCTCGATGCCGGAAAGCTCGAGTTCGTAGACTACTTCATCTGTGGTGCCGGCAGTTTCAACCACAGTGGCCTGATAGCCTTCCTCCACCTTCTGATAGCCGGAGGTGAGCAGGCGGTTTTCGGTTTCGTACAAATAATCAGCATCGCCGACCACGTTGGAGAAAAAATCTTTTCCGCGTTCCTCACCGTAGCTCCAAACGGTCTCCACGGTGCCTTCCGCTTCATTGATACGGTACTGAATGCCCTGGCTGAAGTCCTGACTGATGGATTCATCGCCGCGGGTGACTACCCTGTTGTTATCAAACAGGAGGACATCCTTAGTGTCCGGATTGTCATCCTGGTCCGGAAGAATCATCGGAGCGTGCTGGGCGCCGGGATATTTAATATTGCCGTTTTCTGGATCGAGTACTTTTTCGGACATATCTGCAGCCCAACCCTCCGGTGCAGCCAGAATCCAGTTAATTTCCATATCCGGGTAAGTCAGGCTCATGACGGCGTCCTGATGGCGTCCGGATACGAGAATGCTTTTGTTATCTTTGTCGTACCAGATAGCGTTTTGATGCATCCAGTCACCATCGCTTTCGTTCGGGCCGGAATATTCTTCGTATGCTTCAGAAGGGAAAATGTCTTTCAAATCAAGCGTTTCCATCGTTTCGCCGGTAGATCGGTCGATTTCCACCATAGTATCTTCTTCGTAAGAATTGCTGTTGTCGTGCACGGTAACTAAAAGGTTGTTATTTGGCAATTCGATGGCGTCATGGTGAATGACGTTAGTGTCCTCGTAGCTGGGCAGATTAATTTTGTACTGATGCTGAATCTTTCCAAGCATATCCGTTTCAAAAAGATACTCATTGCGGTTATCCTCAGACTGCGAGGCCCCGAGCAGCATATTTCCATTGGAGAGCCGTTTAAACACAAAACCCCCGGTCCGGGAAGAATACCAGCGGATATCTCCCTGCTCATCCACTCCATAAGCTTTGGATTTACCAGGAGTTAAAAAAGTAAGACCGGGTTCCATCTCCGCTGGAGAGCTTTCTATTACCTCTCTGTCATGAGCGAAAGCAGGAGTATCATTAGTTTCTATGGAAACGGTCTGCTCCTGAATGTTTCCCTGACGGTCTTCGGCTTCTATAGTAACTTCGTTGTCCGTACCAGGGTAAAGTCCGAGAACAGGCACGTCATGCTCCTGGTTAAAGGCAGGGTATGTATGTGTAATGTCCTGGGCCCCGCCACGGCTGGCAACCGTTACGGTGATACGGCTGGGACTTTCTGTACGGAATTTCGTCAAAGCAGTAAGTGGAGCCTCTCCGTAAGGGTCCTGGATAATCATTGGATTGTTAAACGTATGGTTTCCGTCGATATATTCCTGCTGCCACTCCTTTTCCATTTCCTCCTGTTCTTCGATTAAACTGGCCTCGCTGCCCGTGGTGGAAGCACTTTGGAAAATTGAAAAAGAAACGGTCTGGTTAGTATTTTCTGCAATAATGATCCATCCGACGGCAAGGGCGAGGATCAGAAAAGTCATTATTTTCAAAAAACTCCTCCATACTTTAAATTTTTTAGAACTTTCTCACAAGTATAAGCAAAATGAAAGTGTTTGCCCACAAAAACGTTCGCCAGAAAAAACAAAAGAGGAATATTTGAAGAACGGAGGATAAGGGTCTATAATATAAATGAGCCTCAGATACACAAAGGAGGAAACACTAATGTTAGTATTATCGGATGCAGCAGCACAGCGTGTGCTCGACATGATTGAAGAAGAAGGCGACAGTTCACTATATATGCGTGTAGGTGTAAAAGGCGGCGGATGCACCGGCCTATCCTACGGCATGGGTTTTGATTCTATAGTAGAAGAAACTGACCAGGTGCTTGAAATCAAAGGTGTTCCAATCGTAGTAGACAGTGAGAGTGCTCCTGTCCTGGACGGCGTAAACATCGATTTCAAGGAAAACATGATGGGCGGCGGCTTCACGATCGACAATCCGAACGCCATCGCTTCCTGCGGCTGCGGCGCATCGTTTAAGACCGCAACCAAAGAAGGTACACCGGAGAAATGCTAGAAAAATAGCTTTAGAAAAAGCGGCTGTCAGTGCACAGCTGCTTTTTTTGTGTTTTACTGGTCACATACAGGCATAATTTGTAAAATGTGAAAACAGGGGAGTCAGTTATGAAAAAACGAATAATCTTTACAGGAACGCTTGGAATACTTATGCTGACAGGCTGTGGAAGCAGCTTATCAGACGAAGAAAAGCATTACATAGACAAAGTGGACGAAAGTGCCACAGACATTCACGAGCTGGATACGCAGCTTACAGAAGCCGTAAACGCTGTAGAAAATGAAGAAGAAGGGGCAGCCGAAGAATTGCAAAGCATGCAGGAAGATATTTTTGTAACAGCCTATGATAACGTCGAAGCAATCAGCGTGCCGGAGGGCGAAGACATGCAGGCAGTGTATGACGCGCACGTTTCTTATGCAAACCAATATGTGTTTATTGCTGAAGAGTTAATGAGCACCGAGGATTTGCAGCAGTCGATTGGAGAAAACATCAACCCGGTGCTTGAGCGGATGGAAGATGAGGAGAGCAGCTTTGCCGACACGGTGGAGGAAGAAACCGGCGAAGAGATCAGCTTTGAATAGCAAAAAAAAAACGATCCGTATTCGGGATCGTTTTTTTATTAAAACATATGGGAGCTGTGTCCTGGCTGGACTTTTGCCTTTGGATTAATATAATTCATCGCATTGTTGACGGCTGTAGGAGCTTCTCCGAAGCCGGTAGCAATTAATTTTACTTTGCCGTCGTAGGAAGTAACGTCTCCTGCTGCGTATACGCCCGGAATATTCGTTTCCATTTTCGTGTTTACAATGATGGAATTTTTATGAATATCAAGTCCCCATTCTTTAATAGGGCCCAGTGAAGAAACGAATCCGTAGTTGACGATCAGGGAATCAACGTCGACGATCTGCTCATCGGAGCCTTTCACTTCTTCGAAAACGACCTGCTGAATACGTTCGCCATCTCCGATAACATCTTTAACCTGAAACGGTGTGAGAATATCCACATTCGATTGGTTAAGCTGTTCGACACTGTGCTCGTGGGCACGGAATTTATCCCGGCGGTGGGCAAGAGTGACATCTGCAATCGGATCGAGCATATTTGCCCAGTCAACAGCCGAGTCGCCGCCGCCTAGAATTGTTACTTTTTCACCGGCAAACGCCTGAAGATCGTTAACAAAATAATGAAGGTTGGAATCTTCGTATGGTTCCATGCCGTCGATTTGAAGCTTCCTTGGCTGAAAGGCGCCTACACCGGCAGTGATAATAATAGTGCGGGTGTAATGGACTCCTTTATCCGTATGGAGCTCGATAAGATCATCTTCGTTGCGGATAACATTTTCTACGCTTTGTTCAAGCACTACTTCCGGATTGAACGGGTTCATCTGTTCAATTAAATTATCCACAAGCTCCTGGGCACGGACTTTCGGAAACCCTGCCACATCATATATAAACTTTTCGGGGTAGAGGGCAGCAAGCTGTCCCCCGAGCTGTGGCATACTTTCAATAATTTTAACTTTAGCCTGGCGCATTCCTCCGTAAAATGCGGTAAATAAACCGGTAGGGCCGCCGCCAATAATGGTCACATCATATATATCTGACTCTAATACCACTAAGGTACACCTCCAAGAATCTTTTCAAATTTCAATCCATTATAATACTGATTGAGAAAAATAGAAACCAATTGAGAAATTGTTTCAAGAGTTACATTGTAACATAAGCAAAATCAGTGCCAAGGGTATTTCCCTGCTGCGTTTAGGAAGAAGGGATGAAAAAAAGGTGAAAATCGGGAAAAAGGTTGAAATATTATAGCAAAACCCATAATATTAAATACGGGGTTTGTGTCTATTTTTTTACAAAAAGCAACGCGTTAAAAGCAGAAAACGAAGCGAACTTTTCTTTTTTATTAAAGAAAAGTCGGTTTGATATAGTTGTGTACGTGAAATAAATCACATACATGGGCTGCTTTTAACAAAAATCTAAAAGATGGAAGTGATTGACATGGCAGGAAAAACAAATATTGTTATTTTAGGTGCTGGCTATGCTGGTCTCGTTTCCGCTTCAAAGCTTGCAAAAGAAGTAGGAACAGACAATGCAAACATTACGCTGGTCAGCAGGCACGATTATCACTATCAGACAACCTGGCTGCACGAGCCGGCTGCAGGAACGCTTCACCATGACCGCACCCGTATTAAAGTCAGTAAAATTCTTGATTTAAATAAAATTAACTTCGTACAGGACGAAGCTACAAAAGTTGTTACAGAAGAAAAGAAAGTAACGCTTGCTTCCGGCGGCGAACTGCAGTACGACTACATTATCGTAGGCGTTGGGGCTATTTCTGAAACATTCGGCATCGAAGGCGTTTATGAAAACTCCTATCACCGCTGGACGGTGGACGGCGCCCGCCAGATGAAAGACCGCATTGAGTATATGTTTGCCCGTTATCACAGCGACGAAGCAAAAGAAGAAGACCTGACGTTTGTTGTAGCAGGCGCTGGTTTTACCGGTATGGAATTCATGGGCGAGCTGAGTGAACGTGTACCTAAGCTTTGTAAAGAGTACGATGTACCGCGCAATAAAGTGAAAATGTACGTTATCGAAGCGATGCCAACAGCACTTCCAGGCTTCGATCCGGAGCTTGTGGAATATGCCATGAATCTACTCGAAAACCGCGGAGTGGAATTCAAACTGGATTCACCGATCAAAGCAGTAACGGAAAACAGTGTAGAGTTGAATACTGGTGAATCCGTGAAAACATCGACAGTAATCTGGGCAACTGGTGTCCGCGGCAATCCGCTTATCGAGGAATCCGGTTTTGAAAACAACCGTGCCCGTGTGAAAGTTGATGACGATCTGCGTGCTCCCGGTCATGAACGCGAATTCATTATCGGTGACTGTTCTCTGATCATCAATACAGAAATCGACCGTCCGTTCCCGCCGACAGCTCAAATCGCTCTCCAGCAGGGCGAAACAGCTGCCGACAATATCAAAGCATTGATGGAAGGACGTCCGACAGAAGCATTTGTAGCTGATATCAAAGGTACAGTGGCTTCTCTCGGTGGAAAAGAGGCGATTGGCGTCGTAGGTTCGAAAAAGCTTTACGGCCGTCCTGCTTACTTTATGAAAAAAGTGATCGAAAACCGTGCACTATGGGTTCTCGGTGGCTTTGGTTTCCTGCTCCGCAAAGGACAGAGCCCGTTCTAAAAGGAATACAGGAAAATAAGAAGCCCCCGGCAAACTATGCCGGGGGCTTCTTTCGCATGAGAAGCTATACAAACTAAGAATTGATCACACAATGAAAATAGCATGAGCCGCAAACGTTATACCCACACCGAAAATAGCACCGAAAATAACTTCAATCGGCTGATGGCCAAGAAGTTCCTTCAGCTCCTGGCGTTTTTCGGGCTCGCGTTTCTGCTGCCAGGACCGGGCTTCGGTCACGAGGCGGTTGAAGTCATTAACCAGCTGATTCAAAACGGTGGCATGATAGCCCGCGTGCCTCCGGACGCCGGTAGCATCAAACATTACAATAACGCCGAAAACGATGCAGATGGCAAAAAGACTTGAATCAAAGCCCCGCTCAATACCGATAGCTGTAGAAAGAGAAGTGACCGCTGCGGAGTGGGAGCTTGGCATGCCGCCGGTGCTTGTGATGAGGGAAGCGTCCCAGGTTTTGGCAGCAATGAAACCGAGAGGTATTTTAATCGCCTGTGCTAATAAAATAGAAGATAATGCCACTAAGAGTGGGAAGTTCTGCAGTAATTCCATTCACGAACGTCCTTTCTGAATTTTGGCAGTTAGTAAGGATAAGGAACAGCCCACATTATGATAAATATAAGTACAGGCAACCATATTTTATCACATGGTATCAGGTTCGTCGTGCCATTGCTCGAAGAAAGCAGGAAAAGATAAATAAACTAAAAAGTAAATTCAACCCAGAAAAATCGCTGCTACGGAGGATCTCGGGTCTAAAGCAGGCGTCAGCACGAAATACTGGGGATTAGGTGCTAGTATATAAAGGATGAAAGAGATAAAATATACCTAAACCATTTGCAACAATTGTATATGTTAAGTATACTTACACTAACTTATTATAAAAAAATTCCATACCTACATATTCCAACAGAATGTCAGGTCTTCATCCAGCTCAAATTGCAGCAAATATTTTTTAAAAATTGAAAAAAATGCAGAAATGGGTGTTTGAAAATTGAAAATATTGAAATGGCTTGACTTAGGTCTCAAACGCACTGAAGAGACAGTCCTGTCGCTTGCGATCATTACAATAACGGTAATGGTGGCAGGTAACACCATCAGCAGGAACCTCGGTCTCGGCGGGTGGGCATTCGCAGAAGAAATCAGCCAGATTGCGATTTACATGGCCACGTTTCTCGGTCTCGGCTATGTGGCCAGGCAGGGCAGGCATATCAGCATGACGGCATTGTTTGATAATGTACCGTATAAGTTCCGAAAAACACTGGCGCTCATTATTCCGCTCGTTACAGCTTTTGTTCTGTTTACCCTGGCATATTATTCCTATGATTACGTGCTCTCCTCGCAGAACAGGGTCACCAACTACCTCCGGATTTCCTATGTGTGGATGGTTGTTTGGGCACCCATTGGCTTTTTGCTCGGAGGTATTCAGTTTTTACGGAACTTCTGGGTAAATGTGAAAAATAAAGATGTATATATCGCAGCGGAACGAAAAGACTACGATACAGAAAAAGAAGCGAAAGAATCCAACCAACTATAAAATATTCGGAGAATGAGAGGAACCAATTATGCTTTTTACATTACTTGCGATAATGGTCATCTTTTTAGCACTCGGTTTCCCTATGATGGTTCCATTAATTTTGGCTCCGCTGGTGATAGTGTTGTTTTTCTTTGATGCCGTTGATCCGTTCATCATGCTGCAGCAGATGCTTGAAGGGATATCAAGCTACGTGCTTTTAGCGGTTCCCATGTTTATCTTTGCAGCGGACATTATGTCCCAGGGCCACACATCAAAGAGGCTGCTTGATTTTATTGGCGCTTTCGTCGGCCACCTGCGGGGCGGTTATGCAATTACAACAGCTGCTGCCTGTACTATCTTCGGTTCGATTTCCGGATCTACGCAGGCTACAGTGGTAGCGATCGGCGGGCCGATGAGACAGAGGCTTTTAAAAGTAGGGTACAAAGACTCCACAGCTATTGCTTTTATTATTAATGCAAGCGATGTCGCGCTCCTCATACCACCGAGTATAGGGATGATTATGTATTCCTTAATCTCCGGTACTTCCCTGGGAGATATGTTCATTGCGGGTATTGGCCCGGGCCTTCTCGTATTTGTCTTTTTTACTCTTTATGCTTACATACACGCAAAAATTTACAGCATTCCGCTCGCAGCTAAAATTCCCTGGAAAGAGCGCGGGAAAATGACCTTTGATGCAATCTTCCCTTTATTATTTCCAGTCATTATTATTGGGGGAATTTACTCCGGGCTTTTCACACCGACAGAAGCAGCAGCAATGGCTGTCGTGTATGCCTTTGTATTGGAAGTTATTGTTTACCGTACAGTAAAGCTGAAGCAGATGTTCAGTATTGCTTTATCTTCAGGACTCGTAACGTCAGCTGTTTTTATGCTCGTAGCCGGCGGTCAGGTATTTGCATGGGTCATTCAGTTTGCCCGTATCCCTCAAATGATTACAGATACTTTTCTTGGAGGAGATCCGGGGCCAATTTATGTTTTGATTATTGTATCCATTTTCTTCTTTATCGGCTGTATGTTTGTGGATCCAATTGTAGTTATTCTGATATTGACTCCGATTTTCTATCCAGCAGCGATCCAGGCAGGGGTGGATCCGGTCCATCTAGGGGTGGTTATTACCTTCCAGGCAGCGCTTGGCTCTGCAACTCCGCCATTTGGCGTGGATATATTCACGGCGAGCGCGGTATTTAACCGGTCGTATCTCGATACGATCCGCGGGACACCTCCATTTATTGTAATGATGCTGATTATAGCAGTTCTATTGATTTCGTTTGAGCCTATTTCAACGTTTTTACTTCCTGATAATTAACGGGGGGCTGGATGAGGAAGGTGGTTGCGGATGGCCGTCTCTCCGACAGCTGTATCATTCGTGTTACTACTCAAAAGGGGGAATTTATACATGAAAAAGAAAAAGCTTGGTTTGTTGATGGGGACAACGCTCTCTACCGCAGCAGTACTCGCAGCCTGCGGTGGCGGCGGTGGCGGTGAGGAAAGCGGCGGTGGCGGCGACGGTGAAGAAACATATGAATGGACCTTTGTGACAGAGGAAAACGAAGGCCAGGTGCAGTATGAGTATGCGCAGGAATTCGCGAGCCGTATGGATGAAAAGACAGACGGCCAGGTGACAATCGAGCCGGTGGAGTTCGGCGGGCTCGGCAGTGAAGTTGACCAGGTGGAGCAGCTCCAGCAGGGAGCGGTTGAAATGGCTGTGGTCTCCCCTGGATTTACTGGAACGATGGTAGAGGAAGGCCAGGTTTTCTCGCTTCAGTTTTTGCTTCCAAATGATCAGGAAGACGTGCAGCAGGTGTTGAATGAAAGTGAAGCACTAAATGATACGTTAGCTGCCAGATATGAAGAAGAGGACATTATGCCGCTTTCCTTCTGGAGTGAAGGAGCGATGCAGTGGACCGGGAACAAGGCCATTGAGTCCCCGGATGATTTCAACGGCTTCCAAATGAGAACCCAGAACTCCCCGCTGCTTCAGCAGACATACCGTGAATACGGTGCGGATCCGCAGGTTCTGAGTGCCGGGGAGCTTTATACTTCCCTTGATAACGGTACAGTGGACGGACAGGAGAATCCATTGTTCTTCATCGAAGCTTCATCCTACGACGAAGTACAGAGTCACTTGATGATTTCCAATCAAAACTCTTATGTAGCAATGACGACAGTGAACCCGCAGTTCTATAATGAGCTTCCGGATGATCTGAAAGAAACATTTGACGAAACAATAACGGAAATGCAGGACTGGGTGTATGACGAACAGGTTGAGCAGAACGAGCAGGCCCGTGAGACCATGACCAGTGAATCCGATATTGAACAGGTGGAACTGAGTGAAGACCAGCGTGCTGAATTCCGGGAAGTGACTATGCCGATGCGTGATTACTATGTAGAGGAAGTCGGCGGTGACGCAGAAGAAATTCTGACGACGCTTGAAGGCGAAATTGAAGAAATCACCGGTGAATCAGTCGAATAGTATACTTTTAAACCCCGACATCTGCTCGGGGTTTTTTGTCCGCAATTGTTTAATTTGGAATCACGGACGGGAAAAGATACAATGGAAAGAAGAAAATGATAAAGGAGTGAACGTAACAATATGGCAAAAGTAGAAAGCTTTGAACTCGATCATACGAAGGTAGTTGCTCCGTACGTCCGTCAGGCAGGCGTGCAGAAGGTTGGAAGCGACGGTATCGTCACTAAATTTGATATTCGTTTCTGCCAGCCGAACGAAGATAACCTTGAGCCACCGACGATTCATACGATGGAGCATTTGCTTGCTTTAAATATTCGCGAATATGCTGAAGACTACGACCATTTTGAAGTTATTGATCTGTCGCCAATGGGATGTCAGACAGGCTTTTATCTGATTATGAATGGGGAGCCGGCGGTAAGTGAGATCATCGATATTCTTGAGAAGACGATGAAAGACGGAGTAGAAGTTACCGAAGTGCCTGCAGCAACTGAACTGCAGTGCGGCCAGGCGAAGCTTCATGATCTTGAAGGCGCCAAGCAGGTATTCCGCAACTGGCTCAACCAGGACAAAGCTTCACTCGAACGCGTATTTGAATCATAATTATTAAGCATCCTTCCGGAACACCCGGAAGGATGCTTTTATTAGTTTGCAGTGTTTGTAAATATCAGTATGTAAAAAAG
>NZ_JBQLIB010000017.1:0-42525 GCF_056034365.1 Marinococcus sp. LNHM5E3-2.1 | reverse complement strand
CGTACACCGCCGCGGTCATGCCGGCCGGGCCGGCCCCCGCGATAATCACATCATAAATCCGTTCTTCCGTCATAAAAGGCCACTCCCCTTATTTTAAATATCGCTCTCTTATGGCATTTATACTTATTGTATGGCAGCCGCTTTTTGGCGTCCAGTACTCTGCTTACTGCTGAAAATCGTCCTCTACCATTTCTTTTACCCTCTGGCCGGTCAGTATATTCTCTTCATATTCCCGGTAAAGCTGTTTCACTTCCGGATGATCGAGCTGACGGTTCTGTTTCCACCATTTTGCCGCCTGTTCCGTTTCACCGAGCAAATATAACGCCGCTCCGTGATAAAACGCAACCGATCCGCGTTCAATCACGAACCGTTTATGATAAAGACGGGCGTAACGGCAGGCATCTTCATAATAGCCAAGATACGTACAGACCGCACTGATCCAGTGAAGGGACTCCCGGTCGAGCGGAAGGATCGCTGTAAGCACGTTCATCACTTCTTTTGAACGCTCATGCTCCCCCACGCTTTCATACAATGCGGCGAGCTGACAGCTGGCCGGCACGTAAGCACCCTCCTGGTGCACTGTTTCCAGCAGCTTTACAGCCTGTTCCGTGTCTCCGCGGTGCTGGTGCAGCTTTGCCAGCTGATGGTAAGCGGCCCAATAATCAGGCTCCTGCTCCAAAAGCTCTTCAAATAGTTCCTGGGCTTCCTGCAACCGGCCTTTATCAGCTTTTTCCACTGCCCGTTCATAAATGGTCATGTCTCCCGGATGCTCGAGAAGGCCAGGCTCATTTTCTTTAATCATTTCGAGCAGTTCCTTCGTTTCCTCTGCAAAGTCGCCTTCCGGTGCGATCTTCATATAATAACCGGCTGTTTCCGCTGCTTTTTCAAAATTGCCCTGGAAGGCATAATTGTTGGCTAGAAAGAAGTAGCATTCGGAGCGTTCCGGCTCAATTTCTTTAAGCACCCGGTCGAGGATATCGTTGGAGCGGTCAAACCGTTCCATGTCTGTATATATGGCAGCAAGCTGGCATTGAAACAATCCCTTGGAAGGTTCGAGCTCGACAGCTCTTTCCAAAAAGAGAACGGCACGCTTCAGGTGATTTTTCTGATAAGCCACCACGCCCCGCTGAAAGAAATATTCGCCTGACTGCAAGAAAGGAATAATTGCGTCTTCGTTTTTTTGTTTTGAGCCCAATTCCTTTCATCCTTCCTTCGTTTGTTTTTCTTTGTCTCTTCACGTTCCACATCAATTGGGACATTATAACACGCCCCCTGCTTCATGAAAACTCCTAGGAGCCCGCATGTTTTTTCAGCAGCCAGAGACGGCGAAGGAGGATGCGCAAAGAAAAAACCGCCCGGAGAGGACGGTTTTTTCTGCGGTCAGCCTTATTACGAACGATGTCTTTCTTCGAGAACCCGCAGCACATCATCAAGCGGAAGCTTCTGTTCCCGCAGCAGCACCAGCAGATGGTAAAGAAGATCAGCTGTTTCCCAGCTCAGTTCTTCGTGATCCCGGTTTTTGGAAGCAATAATAACTTCTCCGGCTTCTTCACCGACTTTTTTCAAAATTTTATCCACGCCCTCGGTAAACAAGTACGTTGTATAGGCGCCCTCCGGCATTTCTGCCTCGCGGGTGGCTATGACCTGCTCGAGTTCATTAATAATCGCGAACCGCCGGCCGTCGGCTGACTGCTTTTCCTCCGACAGCAGCGAACGGGAAAAACAGCTGTAGTCCCCTTTATGGCACGCAGGCCCTTCCGGCTCTACAAGCACATTTAACGCGTCACTGTCGCAGTCATAGCGGATGTCTGTCACCTGCTGTTTGTTTCCCGAGGTTTCCCCTTTATGCCAGAGCTCCTGGCGGGAGCGGCTGTAAAACCAGGTTTCTTTCGTATCGATTGTTTTCTGCAGCGATTCTTTGTTCATATAGGCAAGCGTCAGTACCTCTTTACTGACAGCATCCTGCACTATGGCCGGAATCAGGCCTGCTTCATCAAATGTTAGTTCGTCGACGTTCATCGTACTAAGACTCCTCTCTCCCGGATAAAAGCCTTCACTTCTTCAATCGATGTCTCTTTATAATGAAAGATTGAAGCCGCGAGTGCCGCATCCGCCCCTGATTTTTCAAATACATCCACAAAATGCTCTTTGGCTCCGGCGCCACCGGAGGCGATAACAGGCACGTCCACTGCTTCGCTGACCGTTCGTGTCAAAGCCTCATCAAAGCCAGTCTTGGCTCCGTCCTGATCCATACTTGTCAGAAGAATTTCGCCGGCTCCGCGGGCGGTGACTTCCCTCGCCCACTCGACGACTTCCCAGTCGGTCGGCGTGCGGCCGCCGTGGGTATAAATTCTCCAGGAGCCGAGTGCCTCATCGTATTTTGCATCAACCGCTACAACAATACATTGGGAGCCAAAATAGGTAGACCCCTGAGTAATCAAATCAGGGTTTTTCACCGCAGCTGTATTGAGCGAAACCTTATCGGCCCCGGCACGGAGCATGTTGCGCATATCATCGACCGAGCTGATGCCGCCGCCGACCGTAAAAGGAATCGCGATGCTTGCTGCTACCTGTTCCACGACATCTATCATCGTTTTCCGTCCTTCATGCGAAGCGGAAATATCAAGAAAGACAAGTTCGTCCGCCCACTGCTCATCATAAAATGCAGCGAGTTCCACCGGATCACCGGCATCCCGCAGTTCCACAAACTGTGTGCCTTTCACGACCCGCCCTTCTTTCACATCCAGACATGGAATAATCCGTTTCGTAAGCATTACTGTACCTCCTTCACGGCTTCTGCCACATCCACTTTGCCGGTATATATCGCTTTTCCGACAATGACACCTGCTATCCCTTTATCCCGCTTCTCCGCAAGATTCCGGACATCCTCCATCGTGCCGATTCCGCCGGAAGCAATAACATTTACGCCGGTCGCTTCTGCGAGCTGCTTTGTCGCCTCGACGTTCGGTCCAGTCATCGTCCCATCGGTGGAAATGTCGGTGAATATAAATGTCTCCGCCCCGTGGGCTGCCATTTCCCGGCCAAGCTCAACGGCTGTTACCTCCGAGGTGTCGAGCCAGCCGTTGACGGCTACGTATCCGTCTCTAGCATCAAGACCGATAGCGATACGGCTGCCGTGCTTTTCGAGCATATCCCGGGCAAATTCCGGATACTGCAGGGCAACACTTCCGAGTATCACCCGGTCCACGCCGTTGGATAAGTAATAGTCCACATCCTCTTCGGTTCGGATGCCTCCGCCGACCTGGATACGGACATCAAGCTCCCGCGCGGCACGAACGACGTGGGCATGATTGATGCGTCGTTTTTCTTTTGCACCGTCAAGGTCGACCATATGAATCCAGGAAGCACCCGCCTGTACAAATGAAGCAGCCATTTCAAACGGCGAATCCCCATAAACGGTCTCCTGATTGTAATCGCCCTGAAAAAGACGGACACAGTTGCCGTCCCGGATATCGATAGCGGGGTATACAATAAAATCACTCATGAGCTCCGCTCCTTTCACGGACAATCGCCCCGAAATTTTTAAGCATGCCGATGCCGACTGTGCTGCTTTTTTCCGGATGGAACTGCGTGCCCATGACTTCACCGCGGCCAACCACCGCCGGCACTGTTTCGCCGTAATCGCTTGTCGCAATTAAGACGTCCGGGTCGGCGGTTTCTATCACGTAGGAATGCACAAAGTACGCATGGCCTTCCTCCACATTTTTCAAAAGCGGATGGTCCGGCTGATGAAACTTGAGCGAGTTCCAGCCCATGTGCGGCACCTTCAGCCTTCTTCCCTGGCTGTCTTTTCCGGAAAAGCGGCGGGCATACCCCGGAAGAAACCCGAATCCTTCTGTTTCGCCGTGTTCGTCGCTGCCTTCAAACAACAGCTGCATTCCAAGGCAGATACCAAGCAGCGGCTTGCCGTCAGCCGCCCAGTGTTCAATAAACTCAAACTGCCCGTTTTCCCGGATTAAATTCATGGCATCCCGAAAAGCACCGACACCCGGAAGAATCAAGCCATCCGCTTCCGCAAGCTCGTCTGTGTGCTCGGATACAAAATAAGGAATATCCAGTCGTTCCAGTGCTTTTTTTACACTGTACAGGTTGCCCATGCCGTAATCGATGATTCCTATCACAAGCGCTCCACTCCTTTTCTTTACAGCATTCCTTTGGTTGAAGGAACGCCTTTCACTCTTGGGTCCAGCTGGGTAGCTTCATCAAGAGCCCGTGCCATCGCTTTAAATACCGCTTCAATAATATGGTGAGTATTGTGTCCGTAATGGACGACTACGTGGAGGTTCATCCGGGCTTCCACCGCGAATTTCCACAAAAACTCATGGACGAGCTCGGTATCAAATGTTCCTACTTTTGCTGCCGGCAGCTCCGCCCGGAACTCCAGGTGCGGACGATTGCTTAAATCCACAATGACCTCTGCGAGCGCGTCGTCCATCGGAATTTTAGCATGACCGTAGCGGCGGATACCCTTTTTATCGCCGAGCGCCTGTCCGAAGGCTTCCCCGAGGCAGATGCCGATGTCCTCAGTTGTATGGTGGTCATCCACCTCCACATCCCCCTCAGCCTGTACATCAAGGGAGAAATGGCCATGCTTTTTAAACAGGTCGAGCATATGGCTCATAAAAGGCACATTCGTCTGTATGACCCCGTCCCCTTCGCCGTCGATGCCAAACTGCAGGCGGATAGACGTTTCACCCGTTTTTCGTTCGACGCTTCCTGTACGTTCTGCCATTCTACTTCTCCCCCTTCCGGATATCCACTGCGCGCGCGTGTGCTTCAAGGCCCTCAATCCGGGCAATCGCAGATATATATTCCCCATTTTCCTCGAGCGCTTCTTTACTGTAGGAAATCACGCTGGATCGTTTTACAAAATCATCGACACCGAGCGGACTCGAAAAGCGGGCCGTCCCGCTCGTCGGAAGCACGTGATTCGGGCCGGCAAAATAATCGCCGACCGCTTCGGCACTGTACGGCCCTAAAAAGACAGCCCCTGCATGACGAATGGAGCCGAGCAGGTTATCCGGCTGGGCGGTCACGATTTCCAGGTGCTCCGGCGCAAGCCGGTTCACAGCTTCTACTGCCTCCGCCATCGTTTCCGTTAAGTAGATGGCTCCGTGTTTATCAAGCGATTCCTGCGCAATCTTTTTGCGAGGGAGGTCTTCAAGCTGACGCTCAAGCTCTTCGGCCACTTTTTGCCCGAGCTCCTCCGAAGTGGTTACAAGCACAGCCGAGGCGAGCTCGTCGTGCTCCGCCTGGGAAAGCATGTCGGCTGCAATATAATCCGCCCGGGCTGTTTCATCAGCAAGCACGACAATTTCGCTTGGTCCGGCAATACTGTCAATCGCCACCTGGCCGAACACTTCGCGTTTAGCCAGCGCTACGTAAATGTTACCTGGGCCGACGATTTTATCCACCTTCTGAATGCTTTCCGTGCCATACGCAAGCGCTGCTACCGCCTGCGCTCCTCCAATTTTCACGATATTTTTAATACCAAGCTCATTGGCCGTGACGAGCACCATCGGATGAAGGCGCTGGTCCTCACCTGGAGGAGAGCACATCGTAATGCTTTTTACACCGGCAGCGATTGCCGGGATGGCATCCATCATAATGGTTGAAGGATATGCTGCCTTGCCGCCCGGTACATAAATACCGACGCGGTCGAACGGAATAATCCGCTGGCCGAGCATCGTCCCGTCTTCTTTTGTCACCATCCAGGACTGCCGGAGCTGGCGCTGATGAAAATCGCGGATGTTTTCAATCGCTTTACGGATCGCTTCAAGCTCTTTATCGTTCACCTGATCATACGCTTCATCTATTTCTTCCTGCTTTACAAACAGCTCATCGAGTGTCACGCGATCAAATATCTCAGTCAGCTCAATGAGCCCTTTGTCTCCATTTTCCCGCACCTTTTCGATAATGGAGTCGACCGATTCCCGCTGCTTTTCGGTCCCTCCTTCAATGGTGCGCTCAAGCGTTACTGATTTATCCAAAGGGGTCACATTCATCATACCTGCTCTTCCACTCCTATCACCTCGGCAACACGCTCCACAAGATCATCAATAACAGTATCCTTCAGACGATAGCTTACCGGATTGACGATCAGCCGGGACGTAATCGGCACAATTGTTTCAAGCTCTATTAAACCATTCTCCTTCAGTGTCTGGCCGGTGGAAACAATGTCTACAATACGGTCTGCCAGACCGACAAGCGGGGCCAGTTCGATCGAGCCATTTAATTTAATAATTTCCACCTGTTCACCCTGCTGCTTAAAGTACTGTGTCGCCAGGTTTGGATACTTGGACGCCACCTTTGGATTTACATCGGATTTTTCATACTCTGGAAGCCCGGCTACTGCCAGGTAGCAGGCACTGATTTTCAAATCCAGCACTTCATACACGTCACGCTCTTCTTCAATCATCGTATCCTTGCCGGCGACCCCGATGTCTGCCACTCCGTGTTCAACATAGGTGGGCACATCCATCGGCTTTGCCAGGATAAAGCGCATATTTGCTTCCGGAGCGTCGACGATCAGCTTTCTGGATTCTTCAAACTCCGGAGGAATTGGGAAGCCGGCCTTACGGAGAAGCTGCACCGCTTCTTCGAAAATACGTCCCTTTGGCATCGCGATTGTCAGCCATTCATTCATGCGAAGCTCCCTCCTTCTTTTTTCCGATCATGGATACAACGTCTTCATAGGACTCGCTCAGCTGATCCACGTCCTCTACGCCGCGGATATCCTGAAGCACGACCCGTTTTCCGGTTTCGCGGAGTTTACGCGCCTGGTCCACCGCTTCCGGTCGGCGCTCCGGGCTGAACAAAATACATGTCTGGGAAGGCACAGCTCCAGTTAGGCCTAGGGCTTCGACGAGCAAATCAAGACGGAGACCGAATCCGACAGCCTGGGCCGGACGGTTAAACTGCTGCAGCAGTTCATCATAGCGCCCGCCGCTTCCAAGCGGCACGCCCAGGTTGTTGCCGTAGCTTTCGAATACGATGCCAGTATAGTAGCTCATATGCATAAATAAGTTAAAGTCGAGCTTAATGTAATCAGACAGCTCGTAGTGTTCAAGCACCGTTTTCAGCTCCTGGAGCTCTTCGACTGCTTCCTTTGCCGCCGGCGTCTGAACCAGATTTAAAGCTTCGTCCAGCGTCCGCCAGTCGCCCCGCAGGCGCAGCAGGCTGTTCAGCTTTTTCTTATCCAGGGAGGAAAGCGGTAGATTTTCCACATGCTGGCGGTAGCCAACATAATTTTTTTCGTATAAAAACCTGCGCAGGTCATCAGCGCGTTCATCATTTCCGAGCACCTCTTCGAGCAGCGCATTCACGTACCCGACGTGCCCGACGGTAATTTGAAACGTGGTCAGCCCGGTTTTTCGCAGAGCTTCGATCATAAGGGAAACGACCTCTCCGTTCGCACTCGAAGTGCCGTCTCCAATCAATTCCACACCAAGCTGTTCAAATTCTGCCGGCCGTCCGGCCTCAAGCTGCTGCGCGCGAAAAACGTTAGTATGATAAGCCAAACGGATCGGAAAGTGCTGGTTCTGCAGACCGGAAGCTGTCACCCGGGCGATAGGCGCAGTCATATCCGGGCGCAGCACCAGCGTCCGCCCCTGCTGGTCGAGCAGTTTAAACAGCTGATGATCAAGAATCGCCGAAGCGCTCCCGACCGTATCGTAATATTCCAGGGTGGGCGTTTCGACGGGCAGATACCCCCAGCTTTCCCATTCATCGTTAATGACCCGTTGTACGTTCCGTTTTGTCTGAAAATATCCCGGAAGCGCATCGCGCATCCCGAGCGGCTTTTCAAACATAAAAAGCTTACTCATACTCTCTCTCCTTTTCTTTTCACGGTGCTTTAGTTCGCTAATGTACTAACAAAATAAAGAATAACCATAGTTTACACATCTTTTTTTACACCGTCAATTTTCCATTTCCGCTTTCATTGTAACAATATTTGCTGCCCTGTCAGCCTTTTCCGCCTCCAGGAAAACGAAAAGCCGGCTCCTTTGAAAGCCGGCTTGAAGCCTACGTTCTTATCCGCATCGGACTGCCGCCGGCAAAGGCCCGTGCCGGCACGTCTTTATGCACGACCGTTCCTGCTGCCACCACAGCCCGGTCTCCAATCGTCACCCCGGGCAGAATAGTCACATTGGCACCGATCATGACCTCGTTTCCGATTACAATGTCGCCAAGGCGGTATTCATCAATTAAATGCTCGTGTGTTAAAAGCGTCGATTGATAGCCGATAATGGAATTGCTCCCAATATGGATTTTCTCGGGAAACATGAGGTCCGGCATGACCTTGTACGCAAGCGCCGTTTTTTCACCTATTTCCATTCCAAGCAGCTGCCGGTAGATCCATCTTTTCACAGATACAAAAGGTACAACCCGAGAAGCTTCAATAACAGCTGTATTTCTGAATGCCTTCAAAAATGGAACCGTCCGGTACATCTGCCACAGAGCATTGGTATTATTGCCCGGGAAATAACGATCTGTTTTTCTCATTCTTTTGTTTCTCCCACAATAGCGAGCAGATCGCTCATCCGGGTGAGCATCCAGTCCGGTTCATAATTTTTCAGAAACGATGCACCTTTGATGGTCCATTCCACTCCCGCTGTGTGCACCCCGGCATTTTTCCCTGCCAGAATATCAAACTGGCTGTCCCCAATCATAATGGTCTCCTCCGGGCGGGCATTCAGCTGTGCCATCGCTTTTTGCAGTGGTTCCGGGTGCGGCTTGGGGTTTTCCACATCATCCACCGTAATGAACGTAGAGAAAAAAGGAAGCAGCCCCAGCATATTGGCTCCTTTAACCGCAGCTTCCTTCCGCTTCGTTGTCACAATGCCAAGGGAAAAGCCGCGCTCGTACAGCATTTTGATAGTGTCGTATACTCCGTCATATTCCCGGACGAGCGTTTCATGGTTCGCCAGGTTATGGGATTGATACGTATCAATCATCTGTTCCACCTGGCTCGGATTGCTGCTGATGCTTGAAAAATTATCCGCCAGCGGCACCCCGATCCAGCTGATGATGTCATCTCTGCTGTATTGGTCAGGAGCGTAGTATGTCAGCACATGTTCATATGAAGAAATGATCAAATCATTTGTATCAATCAGCGTGCCGTCTAAATCAAACAGCAATGTATTCCATCTGGTCATGATGCTTCCCCTTTCGCTTACATCCTTATATGCCGGGACCGTCTTTACTTAAGTATCTTGCTTTTGCAAGGCCGGCCTGCCTGCGGTATAAAATCAGACTCACGGCTGCTACTATCAAGAGCACCGAAATTAACTGCGCCACCCGGATCGTATCAAACAGCATTAAGCTGTCGGTCCTCATCCCTTCAATAAAAAAGCGTCCGAAGGAATACCAGATAACATATGTTAAAAACAGCTCCCCGCGGCGTAGGTTAACCCGGCGCAGCCCTAAAAGCAGTAAAAATCCCGCGATATTCCAAAGCGATTCGTACAAGAACGTAGGATTATAGTAAGCTCCCTCAATATACATCTGATTAATAATAAATTCCGGCAGCTGCAGCCCCTCCAAAAACGAACGGCTCACTTCACCGCCGTGGGCTTCCTGGTTGATAAAGTTGCCCCAGCGGCCGATCGCCTGCCCTAAAATAATACTCGGCGCGGCAATATCAGCCAGCTTCCAGAAAGAGACGCGTTTGATTTTCGAGAAAACGATGCCCGTAAGCACGGCGCCGATCAATCCGCCGTGTATCGCAAGACCGCCTTCCCATACGGCCAGAATACTGCCTGGATTCTGAACATAGTAATCCCACTCAAAAATCACGTAATACAACCGGGCGCAGATAATCGAAATCGGTATGGCAAAAATGAGCAGATCCGCGAAAATATCTTCCGGAAGCCCACGCTTTTTTGCTTCGTAGGAAGCTAAAATGTACCCAAGCAGAGCGCCCAGGCCAATGAGAATCCCGTACCAGTAAATAGGCACAGACCCGACTTCAAAGGCAACCCGGTCGATCGGCTGTATCGATGAATAAATCATATCCCCTGCCACTCCTGACTGCTAAATGTGTAATCGTTAAAACTCTTCTTTATCACCGTCGTCAATCATCTGTTTTAACCGGTCCGAAAACTGCTGGGCCGTGTTCACGCCCATCCGTTTCAGCCGGAAGTTCATCGCCGCTACTTCAATAATAACAGCGAGGTTCCGTCCCGGCCGCACCGGAACAGTCAGCTTCTGAATTTCGGTATCGAGCACCTGAAGCGTCTCTTCATCAAGACCGAGCCGGTCGTACGCTTTTTGTTCATCCCAAAGCTCAAGATGAATCGTCAGCGAGATGCGCTTATACGGACGGACGGCGCCTGCCCCAAACAGCGTCATCACATCAATAATGCCAAGGCCGCGGATTTCAAGCAGGTTCTGGATCAGCTCGGGCGCCGTGCCGACAAGCGTATCGCCGTTCTGCTGGCGGATTTCGACAGAATCATCCGCTACAAGCCGGTGACCCCGGCGCACAATATCGAGCGCCGTTTCGCTTTTTCCGACACCGCTTGCCCCGGTAATCAGCACGCCGATGCCGTAAATGTCCACCAGAACACCGTGCATGGCTGTGGATTTGGCAAGTTTGGTGTCGAGATAGTTCGTCAGCTGGCTGATCAGCTGTGTACTTGGCAAATGTGAGCGCATGATCGGCACCCCGGTCTTTTCCGCATTTTCAATCAGCTCCGGCGGGGCCACCAGTCCCCGAGAGATGACAATGCCCGGAGTATCGTATGTACACAGCTTTTCCATGCGTTCCTGCTTTTCTTCGTCCTGAAGCTGTTGAAAAAAAGAAAGCTCTGTGCGCCCGAGCAGCTGCAGCCGCCGGGCCGGATAATATGTAAAAAAACCAGCCATTTCTATTCCCGGACGGGAAATATCGCTCGTGGTTATCGCCCGGTACAGCCCTTCTTCCCCGGCAAGAAGCTCTAATTGAAACCGCTCCTTTAAATCCGTTGCTGTCACTTTTGCCATCGTGCTGCCTCCCTCAAAAATCGCTCTGTTATATCGTGAATACGTTTGCTTTCTCTACTTCGTACGTTGTTATTGTAGCACGTTTTCAAAAGAAGATGGAACCTGCTCCGGAGGATTTCAGTTTCACTGCTGCACGAAAAAGACCCGCCAGCAGGCGGGCCATTTTTAACTTATTATAAATTTTTCCCGGTTTCCGGAAAACGTCACGTTTTTCTTCCGCTCAGCGGGTTCACGAAAAGATTGTACATCAGCATATTTAAAACAGCGATCACTACAGCAGCAAGAAAAGCCATGCCAAAGCCGGACATGTTAAAGGCTTCTCCCATTACCGCTGATGTAAGCATCAGCATCAGCGCATTGATCACAAAAATAAACAGGCCGAATGTAACGACAGAAAGCGGGAGAGTGAAAAAAATTAAAAGCGGGCGAATCACGAGATTGATCAGCGTCAACACCAAACCGGCCGCAATAGCTGCCCCAAAGCCGTCAATAGTAAAGCCGGGGAAAAACCCGGCTACTACCATTAATGCAATAGTGTTAACAATAAAAGGTACTAAACAGCCCATTAGGAGACGGCATCCTCTTCATCAGGGAGCAGCACGGCTAATACGAGATAAATCAGAAGTACCCAGGAGGTGACGGGTAAAATAACCAGCACCACACTGATAATCCGTATTAAGGAGGAATCCCAGCCGAGGTAATCTGCCAATCCGCCGCATACGCCTGTCAATTTCCGGTCTTCACGGGATTTATACAACTTCTTTTTGGCCAACCTGATCACCCTTTCAGTTTTTTATTCATGATCCTGCACGGTTATGGCACCAGTTTTTGCCGAAGCCTCCAGTCTAAGCGTTGGAGTCGAATCCGGATTGGATACAAACTGATAATACTTTTGCATGAATTCGCTTTTTTCTTCTTTCACTTCGATGTTGTCGAGCAGGCACTTGTAGTTCCCGACGTTTGTGCGGAGTACGCCCTCCGTTCGGATATCCCGCGGCGTAATCACCTTGATGCTCCCCGTTGTAGTGGAAAGAAGCGCCCGGCTCCTCTCACTCAGGGACGTGTACCGGGCCGTAATCGCCCCGTTCAGCGCCTCTGCTTCAATATCTGAAAGCGATCCGTCGTACTGAATCGAACCGTTCCATGTTTTGACGTCGGCGCTGCCGATTTTACCTTCTTTCAGCTCCACTGACCCGTTGGCTGTCTCCACTGCCAGATAGCCGGCAGAAGCATGCAGCACTGTAATTGCCCCGTTGCTTGCTTTGACGTACAGATTATCTGTCTGAACTCCGTCGATCCGGATGTCTCCGTTAAACGTCGATACATCCATTTTGTCCATCGATTTTTCCGGCACATAAACGACCGCCTGGACTTTATAGTTGCCGGACCTTGAAGCAAAGCGGAGCTTCCCGCTCCGGGAGTCAAAATCAGTTCCTTCGATGAACTCACGGCGGGCTGCGTCTTCACTTTCCTCGGTATAGGCTTTTACCTGGCAGGCAACACGGATGGTGCTGCCCTCCCACTTCTGACAGATAAGGCTTCCGTTTTGAATAAACATATCGAGCGAGCGAATGTCACTCTCCTCATGTTCAAACGTATGCTGGAAGTCTACGGCTGGGCCGAAATTAAAGTCGAGGTCAAACCGTTTGACGCGGTCAAGCGCATGATCAAAAAAGCCGGAGAGCATCGCAAACGGGTCGTCCTTGCTTTTTCTTTTCTGGCTGCCGGCTGCTTTCTTATCTGTCCGGTAGGCGCCGCTTCTCCGGGATTCGGAGGAGCCGCCTTCCCCTTGTTCCCTGCTGTCTGCCTGGGGACCGGACGATGCGCCTGATCCTTTGGCCCGGAGCAGTCGTTCTCCTTCTTCAAGAGAAATAATACCGTCTTCCATCATTTTCAGTATTCGCTGACGTTCTTCATCCATTTCATGTTCCTCCTTAGGTAATATATCAGAACCGGTACATGGACTTTTTAGCCTTCTGCTTCCTATTACATACGAAGAACAGTGGTATCCGTTTCAGTCGATTCTTCTATGATGAAGGGGTATGGGCAGCCTGCTCCGATGCTTCCCATTGCCTGGCCATACGCTCCCGCTCTCTTTCAAGTACGGGCTTTAAATAATAACCTGTATAGGAAGCCTTTGACTCCGCTACTTTTTCCGGCGTGCCGGTAGCCACAATTTTGCCTCCGCCTGCTCCGCCTTCCGGACCAAGATCAATGATGTGATCCACTGTTTTAATGACGTCGAGATTGTGCTCAATGATTAAAACAGTATCGCCATTATCCACGAGCCGCTGGAGCACCTTCAGGAGCCGGTCGATATCATCCACATGGAGACCGGTCGTCGGCTCGTCGAGGATATAAAGGGATTTGCCCGTGGAACGGCGGTGCAGCTGGGAAGCAAGCTTTACACGCTGGGCTTCCCCGCCTGAAAGTGTCGTTGCCTGCTGTCCTAGTTTTATATACCCTAAACCAACGTCATATAACGTTTGGATTTTGCGCCGGATTTTTGGAATATTTTCAAAGAAGTCCACTGCTTCTTCCACAGTCATTTCAAGTACATCAGCAATGTTTTTGCCTTTGTATTTGATTTCGAGCGTTTCACGGTTGTAGCGCTGACCGCCGCACTCTTCACATGTGACATAAATATCCGGAAGAAAATGCATTTCTATTTTGATAATACCGTCGCCTTTACACGCTTCACAGCGTCCGCCCCGGACGTTGAAGCTGAAGCGTCCCTTCTGGTAGCCGCGGATTTTCGCTTCATTGGTCATCGCGAATACCTCGCGGATATTATCAAATACCCCCGTGTACGTCGCAGGGTTTGAACGCGGCGTCCGGCCGATCGGCGACTGATCGATATCAATCACTTTTTCAAGCTGATCGATACCTTCCACGCTTTTGTGTGCACCCGGCTTCTGTTTACCGCGGTGAAGCTTCTGCGAAAGCACCTTATATAAAATATCGTTGATCAGCGTACTTTTTCCGGAGCCTGAGACACCGGTAATCGCACTCAGCAGGCCGAGCGGAATATCCGCATTCGTACGCTTCAAATTGTTTTCGACCGCGCCTTTTACCTTCAGCCAGCGGTCGGAGGGCTTACGCCGTTCTCCCGGAAGCGGAATAAATCGTTTTCCCGCTAAATACTGACCGGTCAGGGAGGCGTCGTTTCCCTTCAATTCCTCCGGTGTGCCCTCTGCGATAATGTGACCGCCGTGGCGGCCAGCCCCGGGGCCGATGTCAATGATATGATCGGCAGCAAGCATGGTGTCCTCGTCATGTTCAACGACAATCAGCGTGTTTCCAAGATCTCGCATGTTCTGCAGCGTCTGTATCAGCCGGTTGTTGTCCCGCTGGTGAAGGCCGATCGACGGCTCGTCGAGAACGTAAAGGACACCCATCAGCGCCGAACCGATCTGGGTAGCCAGCCGGATACGCTGCGCTTCCCCGCCTGACAGCGTGCCAGCAGAACGGCTCAGGGTTAAATAATCGAGACCAACATTAATGAGAAAGCCGAGCCGTTCATTGATTTCACGCAGAATCAAACGGGCGATCTCCATTTCTTTTTCCGTTAGATCGATGTTTTCGACATACGTATACGCCTGCTGTATGGAAAGGTCGGTCAGCTCCCCGACGTGAATATTTCCAAGCAGCACAGAACGCGCCTCAAGGCTCAGGCGGTGGCCTTTACACGTCGGGCACTGCTTGTTGCTCATATACTGCTGCATCTGCTCACGGGTGAAATCCGATCCGCTCTCACGATAGCGGCGGGAAACGTTGTTGAGTACGCCTTCAAAATAAATCTGGCGCTCCCGGACCTGGCCGCGTTCATTTTTATGACGGAAGGTTATTTTCTGCTGGCCGTTGCCTTCGAGCAGTATTTCCTTATGCTCTGCCGAAAGATCTTTAAATGGCGTGTCCATATCAATATTAAAGTGATCGCAGGCCGAGCGGAGCAGCTGCGGATAATACTGGGAGCTGATCGGCTCCCATACAGCGATGGCATGCTCCCGGAGGGTCCGGTCCGGATCCGGAACTACAAGGTCGCTGTCCACTTCGAGCTTGCTGCCAAGACCGTCACATGTCGGGCAGGCGCCGTATGGACTGTTAAAGGAAAACATTCTCGGCTCAAGCTCCCCGATCGAAAATCCGCATTCCGGGCAGGAGTGATGCTGGTTGAACCGCATTTCCTTTTCACCGACAACATCAATCAGTACCTTCCCCTCCCCGAGTTCTAGGGCCGTTTCCAATGAGTCTGCGAGCCGGGACTCCACCCCGTCTTTAATGACAACGCGGTCCACCACTGCTTCAATATCATGCTTTTTATTTTTTTCGAGCTTGATTTCTTCTCCGATGTCGCGCATTTCTCCGTCCACGCGAATACGCACCAGCCCTTTTTGCTTCAGCTGGTCCATCACCTTCACATGCTCTCCCTTTCTGCCGGCAATAACCGGAGCGAGAATCTGCATTTTCGTCCGTTCGGCATAAGCCATCATCTGATCGACCATCTGGGAAATGGTCTGGGAGGTGATCGGCACATGGTGGTACGGACAGTAAGGCGTACCAACCCGCGCAAATAAAAGCCGCAGGTAGTCATAAATTTCCGTTACGGTGCCGACTGTGGAGCGCGGGTTCTTGCTCGTCGTTTTCTGGTCAATCGATATTGCCGGGGACAGTCCTTCAATGGAATCGACGTCCGGCTTTTCCATCTGCCCTAAAAACTGGCGGGCATATGCGGACAACGATTCGACATACCGGCGCTGCCCTTCAGCATAGATTGTATCGAAGGCAAGCGAAGATTTCCCGGAGCCGGATAATCCAGTCATAACGACCAGCTGGTCCCTCGGAATTGTCACGTCAATATCTTTTAAATTGTGGGACCTCGCCCCCTGAATCTTAATGTTATCTGCTGCCATTCGTTGGTCATCCTTCCGCTTTAAGTTCTAATACCATATCGCGCAGTTCCGCTGCGCGTTCAAACTGCAGGTCTTTGGCCGCCTGTTTCATTTCGTCTTCCATTTGGTCGATCACTTTTTTCCGCTCCGACTTGCTCATTTTATCGAGAGCCGGTTTATCAATATCGGATGAATCCTCTGAGCTGACCGTTGCCTGGATCAGGGCAGGGATTTCTTTCTGGATCGTTTTTGGTGTAATGCCGTATTTTTCGTTATGCGCTATCTGGATCTCGCGGCGACGGTTCGTTTCACTGATCGCCACATCCATCGACCGCGTGATTTTGTCTGCGTACATAATAACATGCCCGCGGTCGTTCCGGGCAGCACGGCCCATCGTCTGGATAAGGGAGCGTTCCGCGCGCAGAAAGCCTTCCTTGTCCGCATCCAGAATACCTATCAGCGACACTTCCGGAATATCGAGCCCTTCACGGAGAAGGTTAATGCCGACCAGAACATCAAACTGGCCGAGGCGAAGCTGGCGGATAATATCGATCCTCTCGAGCGTTTTAATATCCGAGTGCAGATACTTCACCCGGATGCCGAGCTCTTTTAAATAGTTGGTCAGATCCTCCGCCATTTTCTTGGTGAGCGTCGTTACGAGCACCCGCTCGTTTTGCTCCCGGCGTTCATGAATTTCGCCGATCAGGTCATCGATCTGTCCTTCAATCGGCTTCACTTCCACGGTAGGGTCAAGCAGACCGGTCGGCCGGATAATCTGTTCGATAACTTCCGGTGCGTGTTCAAGCTCATACGGCCCCGGCGTTGCGGAAATGAACATCGCCTGGTTAATCCGCTCTTCAAATTCATCAAATTTCAGCGGACGGTTGTCCATCGCAGACGGAAGACGGAAGCCGTGATCCACGAGCACCTGCTTTCTTGCCTGGTCCCCGTTGTACATACCGCGCACTTGTGGAAGCGTAACGTGGGACTCATCCACCACGAGTAAAAAATCATCCGGAAAATAGTCAATCAATGTATACGGCGCATCCCCGGGGTTCCGGAAGGTCAAATGCCTCGAATAGTTCTCGATGCCGGAGCAAAAACCCATCTCCTGCATCATTTCAAGGTCATAATTAGTCCGCTGTTCGAGCCGCTGCGCCTCAAGCTCCCGGCCATTCGCCCGAAACTTTTCGAGCTGCTCCTGAAGCTCCTGCTGAATATTTTTAATGGCACGCTGCATTTTTTCTTCCCTTGTCACAAAGTGGGATGCGGGGAAAATTGCAGTATGCGAGCGTTCGCCGATAACCTCGCCGGTCAGGGCGTCCACTTCAGTGATACGGTCGATTTCATCGCCAAACATTTCAACACGAATGCAGTGCTCGTCTCTTGAAGCCGGAAAGATCTCAACGACATCGCCGCGCACGCGAAACGTCCCGCGCACGAAATTAATGTCGTTACGTTCGTATTGAATGTCTACGAGCTTCCGAAGAATCTGGTCCCGTTCAATCTCCATGCCGGTCCGGAGCGAAAGCACCAGGTCCCGGTATTCCTCCGGAGAACCGAGGCCGTAAATGCAGGAAACACTGGCGACGATAATAACGTCCTCCCGCTCAAATAAGGCGCTCGTCGCCGAGTGCCTTAGTTTATCAATTTCATCGTTAATACTCGCGTCTTTTTCAATAAATTGGTCCGTCTGCGGTACGTAGGCCTCCGGCTGATAGTAGTCGTAATAGCTCACAAAATATTCCACCGCATTGTTTGGAAACATCTCTTTAAATTCATTATATAACTGCCCGGCCAGTGTCTTATTGTGCGCCATGACAAGTGTCGGCCGGTTCACTTCTGTTAACACGTTGGAAACGGTGAACGTTTTGCCGGTCCCTGTCGCTCCAAGCAGTGTCTGGTATCTTTTGCCGTCGCTCAACCCTTGAACCAGCTTTTCAATCGCCTGCGGCTGGTCGCCCGCGGGGTTATATTTACTCGCCAGTTCAAATGTTTCGTTCATATTAGTCCCTCACTTCCTGTCTGCGTTCCGGTCATATGTCTATTTACTATACCACATGAAGATTGGAAAGAAACAACATAAAAACGAACGTATATTCGCTATTATTATTGTACTCCACTCCCCGGCAATTGCAAAGAAAACGACACCCCTCCTATACCATAAAAAAACAGAACCCGGCAGGGGGGTTCTGTTTTACTGGGCCGTATGCATGCTTTCCGGTGCTGTTCGTTCTTTATTAATCATCAATATCCCAAGCTGATGGTGCTGATTACTGTAAAGCGCCGCCTGTGCCTGGCGGAGCTCTCCGTTAATATCCTCCACATCCAGCCGGCAATAGGCGGAATTTTTCTGCACCGCCCGGTACAGGCTCGCTTCATCATATACTTTTTCGCTGTTCACCCGCCGGATAACCTCGCCTGCTTTAATATGCATGCGGTCTGCCGGAGACTCCGGGAGCACAGCGAGCACGGATATTCCGTCTCCACGGAGCGTATAAAGAAAATTGCTTTTAGCTGAACTGCCGGCAGCAATGGTTACCCATTCCCGCAGCAAAATCAGGACAGCCGTAATTACCGGAATAACCCATCCGCTGTAAAAATAAGCAAGTGCTGCACCGGCGCCGGTAAGGACAGCAATTCGTACAACCCACCATCCGGCCGAACGCACCTGCACCGCTGCCAGACGGTCGAAGGTTTTCATCCGTATGCCGATCACTGCCGGCAGCAAAAGAAGGGAAAAAGCGGTTCCGCCCGGAAGCAGCGGCCACCAGCCTCCTGCCTCAACAGCGCTACCCGGGATAAACAGAAATACCGGGAGCATCCAGAGGCGGTGCGTGATCTGGCCTCCAATCGGCTTACCGCGGCGGCTGACTGTCCGTATCGGAGAAAAGAACTTTGTCCCGTTCCAGACAATCAGTATTCCTTCCGCAAGCGTGAGCACTGCGAGCCAGACCATCAGAGAAAAAGCATCAAAGCCGTTTCCGAGCCAGGCTGCGTCAGAGAAAAACGGCACCGCAATCCCGGCAGCATCAAGTGCCAGAGCAGCTAAAAATGACGTCCCCCACACGTGCAGGGCGGTCAGCCAGCGGTGCAAACCTGATACTGCCAGCAGCGCACTGATCACTATTGCAAGCAGAACTGCTCCCAGAGGCAGTGAGATGCCCGTAACAATGGTGACGACCGAGACAAAAGCAGCGATTACTATCGCCGGAATAACACTCATCGTCAATTCCATCAGCATTGGATACATTTTTGCCTGAAACATTTTACGTTCTCTTTTCACCCGAATATAACCAACCATAAGCATGGCTGCTACTGCTATGTAAGTCAGCGGGTTCAGAAAAAACCACGCTAACGCAGGACCAATTTCACCGATTATTTCCTGCATCCACTATTTCCCCCTTTTCTTTGGGCCGGGCAGAACCCGGCCACCGGTATCATCCAGCTTTCATTTATTGTTCTATGACTGCATCAAGCGCGCGCTGCAGTTGCTTATCATTGTCCCGGTTCTGGACATTTTCAAGCACAAAATCATTCAGCGCCTCTGCTGTTTCCGGCGTCAACGTGCCAGTGGCTTCCAGACCTTCCTGTTCCTCCTGAAAATCCTGTACCGCCGCTTCGGTTTCTTCGCTGTAGTACCCGTCTTCACGTCCCGGATCGAAGCCGGCTCCTTTTAAGAGGGTCTGCGCAGTCGCAATATTTTCTCCAGTTGTATCCGGCTCCAGGGCTTCATCAATGGACAAAATAGAGGCCTGGAAATAGTCGGGCTGCTCCTGCTCAATGGTCGGCTCCACGCCTTCTTCATTGATCCAGTTTCCATCCGGTGTCAGCCATTTGGAAACAGAAAGCTTCACATCACTTCCATCATCCAGTTCCATTACCTGCTGGACTGTTCCTTTGCCGTAGGTGCTCTGTCCTACCAGCTCAAAGCTTCCGGACTCTTTCATTGCAGCTGCCAGAATTTCAGAGGCAGAAACGCTTCCCTGATCAATCACGCCGACCACCGGGTAGTCTTTGTTTTCCTCTAAGGATGAGGTCACCTCTGAGATCGTGCCTTCCCGGTCTTCAATCTCGACTACCGGCTCTCCGCCCGGAATAATCATGCTGCCGATGTCCTCCACCGCGTTCAAATATCCGCCCGGATTTCCACGGACATCAATTACCAGTCCGTCAATGTTTTCACTCTCCACCTGCTCGAGCTGGGTTTCGAATTCATTGGCTGTATTTTCAGAAAATGACGATACGTTCAGATAACCGATGCTTTCCCCGTCCTGCTCAATCACTTCGCCTTCTACGGTTTCGATCGGAATTTCATCGCGCTCCACTTCAACATTAAAAGGCTCCCCGCTTCCCCGCTGTACGGTGAGGTTCACGTTCGTTCCTTTTTCTCCGCGGATTTTCAGGACTGCTTCATTGAGTTCCAGGTTTTCTGTGCTTTCTCCGTTAATTTCCAAAATATCATCATTTGGCTGAAGCCCGGCGGCTTCTGCTGGAGAATCATCGATTGGAGAAACGATAGTTACCGCGTCCCCGGATTTATTTACTTCAGCTCCAATGCCTTCGAAGGACGACTCCAGTGACTGCGTGAATTCCTGTGCTGTGCTTTCACTCATGTAGCTGGAGTGAGGATCATCGAGTTCTCCGATCATTCCTTCGATAGCCCCCTGCACCAGCGCATCGTCATCCACTTCTGTCATGTATTCGGAGTCGATCAGATCATATACAGAACTGATTTTATTTAAGTCTTCTTCTGACACGTTTTCCGTTCCGCTGTCCGAACCGGATTCGGACAGTGCGGGCGAGGATGTCCCCGACTCTCCTCCCCAGACAGAAGCACCTACGGCCGCGCCTCCGGTCCCGGCTGCCGCTGCTGTGACCAGAATTGCTGCCGTCACTTTGATGTTTTTCTTCATCTATTTCACTCCAGCTTTATTAAAGTCATAACCAAATCATAGACTATACGAAAGAGGAAGCAGCTGCACGAGCTGTTCCTCCGAATCGAAAACGACGAGCCGTCCCTGGGCGGTAAACAAACGCTCTGCGCTTTTCTTTAGTGTAGCATGAACTTCTATGGTTCTGAAACACAATGTTGGCGCTTCCGCTTTTTTACACAGAGTTGCCTTGATTCTCAAATCCCTGGCCAAGCACTTCTGAAGCGTTACTCACAACCACAAAGGCCTCGGGATCCTGCAGCTGGATCACGCGCTTCAGCCGGGTGACCTCCCCACGGTTGACAACGCACATCAGCACCGGACGTGCATCATTAGTAAAGCCTCCGCGTCCTTCGAGTTTGGTTACTCCGCGGTCCACTTCTTTTAAAATAGATTTGCGCACCGTTTCTTCGTGCTTTGTAATCACAAAAGCCACCTTGGCATAGCCCAGACCGGTCTGCACGACATCAATAGTTCTTCCGGTAACAAACAACGAAATAAGGGCGTACAGTGCGAACTCCAGGCCGAATATGAACGCCGAGCCCGTAACGATCAGCCCGTCCATAATAAAGACTGAGGTACCGAGCGTCCCCCCGGCGTATTTATGAATAATTTGAGCTAAAAGATCCGTGCCTCCAGTCGAAGCACTCGCTCGAAACACCAGTCCAAGACCAAAGCCCACTCCGATTCCGCCAAACAACGCACCAAGCAGCGGGTCATCGATACCGATGTCCCAGTTCCTCGTGAAATAAACAATAAAGGGCAAAAACAGCGTCCCAATTATTGTTTTTGCCCCGTACTGGAGTCCACCAAGAAGCAGGAGACCGAGAATGAAAAGGAGAACGTTGGTGATTCCTATCGTTACAGCCGGTTCTACGTCCAGCGAAGCCTCCAGCAGAGTCGCAAAACCACTTACCCCTCCGGATGCGATCGAGTTCGGCAGTAAAAAAGCGTTATAGGAAATAGCCACAACGGCTGTTCCGGCAAAAATCTGAAACCCATTGACCCATTTCAACGCTGTTTTTGACATTGGTTTTCTTCTTCGATTTACCATTACACTTCCTCCTTTTGGTTTGACGTAAAAAGAGCCTGCGCGAACGCAGGCTGCTGATTTTGCCCTTTGTTATACTTTCATGCTTGCACGCAGGTACTCATCGATGAACGGGTCAAGATTGCCGTCCATCACTGACTGCGTGTTGCCCATCTCAACATTCGTGCGGTGATCTTTCACCATGTTGTACGGATGGAAAACGTAAGAACGGATCTGGCTTCCCCAGCCAATTTCTTTCTGTTCTCCGCGGATTTCATCCATTTCCTGCTGACGTTCTTCGATCTGGCGCTGATACAGCTTCGCACGCAGCATTTTCATCGCCTGATCCCGGTTTTTCAGCTGGGACCGCTCGTTTTGGCAGGTGACGATGATGTTTGTCGGCAGGTGGGTAATCCGCACGGCGGAGTCCGTCGTGTTTACGTGCTGACCGCCGGCACCGCTCGCACGGTACGTATCGATTCTCAAATCCTCCGTCCGCACTTCCACTTCTACGGAGTCTTCCATTTCCGGCATGACTTCGCAGGAGACAAAGGAGGTATGCCGGCGCCCGGAGGAGTCAAACGGGGAGATCCGCACGAGCCGGTGCACGCCCTTTTCCGCTTTCAGGAAGCCGTAGGCATTGTATCCCTTAATCATCATAGTGACGCTTTTCAGGCCGGCTTCGTCCCCTGGAAGATAATCCAGGGTTTCCACCGTATAATTTTTCTTTTCTGCCCAGCGGGTGTACATCCGGAGCAGCATGGACGCCCAGTCCTGGGATTCGGTACCGCCGGCGCCGGGATGCAGCTCCAGAATGGCGTTGTTTTTATCGTACGGCTCGCTGAGGAGCATCTGCAGCTCAAAATCGTTAATGTCTTTTTTCAGCTGCTTTGTACCTGATTCGAGCTCTTCTTTTAATTCTTCATCGTCTTCTTCCTTTACAAGCTCATAGGACACCTCGAGATTTTCGTGCTGTTCTTCGAGCTCGCGATAGCCCTCGGTAATATCCTTTAACGCATTGTTTTCATCAATAACTTTTTTGGAGGCGTCCTGGTCGTCCCAGAAGCCGGGGTGGGTCATCTTTTCTTCGAGTTCGCTTATGCGCTCCCGCTTGGCATCGAAGTCAAAGAGACCCCCTGAAGTCCGCTAATCGCTTAGCCATATTTTCAAGTTCGTTTCGAATTTCTGCCATATCCATGTAAGAAATCCCCTTTCTGAATGTAGGTGGCAAGGAAAAAGCCCGAAGCTAAGCACTTCGGGGCTTGTCCCTGCCGTTTTTCGTTTCTTATTACCGCTTATTCGGCACCGGCATTTTCCGGTTACCGTTTGCCGGAGCTGATTTCTTTTTGTTTTTCGGCTGCTCTTCTTCTGCTTCCTGTTCGTCCTGCCGCACTGCTTTTCCTTTAGCGACTTCCTGGCGCTGCAGGTTCTCTTCGTTCACTTCCGATTTGATTACGTACGTCGCTACTTCTTCTTCAATGGAGGCAATCATGTCTTCAAACATATTAAAGCCTTCGAATTTGTATTCCCGAAGCGGATCATTCTGGCCGTAAGCCCGCAGGTGAATGCCCTGGCGGAGCTGGTCCATCTGATCGATATGGTTCATCCACTTCCGGTCCACCGACCGGAGGAGCAGCACTTTTTCGAATTCACGCATGGACTCTTCGTCAAATTCCTGCTCCTTTGCTTCGTAGTTCCCTTTTGCTGTTTCCCATACCTTTTCGATAACTTCTTCCTGTTCAAGACCTTTAACGTCCTGCTCTGTCAAATCACCTTCATTCAGAACGGTCGTATTCAGGTAATGAAGCATGCCTTCCAGGTCCCAGTCCTCCGGCACCTGCTCCACCGGCGTGTAGGCTGCAACAATATTTTTCACTGTAGAATCCAGCATACGGAGCACGATGTCACGCAGATTGTCCGACTCGAGCACTTCCATCCGCTGGGCGTAAATAATATCACGCTGCTCGCGCATCACATCGTCGTACTGCAGGATCTGCTTCCGGGAGTCATAGTTGGCGCCTTCTACCCGCTTTTGCGACTGTTCCACCGCGCGGGTGACCAGCTTGCTTTCGATCGGCTGATCTTCACTCATTCCGAGGCGCTCCATCATACTGCTCATATTATCAGAGCCAAACCGGCGCATCAGCTCATCTTCCATGGATAGGTAAAACTGGGAAGCACCCGGGTCTCCCTGACGTCCGGCACGGCCGCGAAGCTGATTGTCGATACGGCGGCTTTCATGCCGTTCGGTACCGATTACAAATAGTCCGCCAAGATCCGGAACATCGTCTCCGAGCTTGATGTCGGTACCACGGCCGGCCATGTTGGTTGCAATAGTGACAGCCCCGCGCTGCCCGGCATTTTCAATGATTTTCGCTTCGTTTTCGTGGTTTTTTGCGTTCAGGATGTTGTGAGGAACGTTTTTCTTTTTCAAGTACCGGGAGATCAACTCGGACGTATCAACGTTAACTGTACCGACGAGCACAGGCTGGCCTGTTTCGTACAACTCAGCAATCCTGTCGGCAGCCGCACGGAATTTCGCTTCCCGGGTTTTAAAAATCAAATCGGATTTATCTTCACGAATGACCGGTTTGTTGGTAGGAATCGACACGACATCCGTGCCGTATATATTGCGGAATTCTTCTTCCTCTGTTTTTGCCGTACCGGTCATACCGCCAAGCTTCTGGTACATCCGGAAGTAGTTCTGGAACGTAATTGAAGCGAGGGTCATGCTTTCCTTCTGCACCCGCATGCCCTCCTTCGCTTCAATGGCCTGATGCAGGCCTTCACTGTACCGGCGGCCAGCCATCAAACGTCCGGTAAACTGGTCCACAATGACTACTTTTCCGTCCTGCACCACATAGTCCTCGTCGCGGTGCATCGTTACGTGGGCTTTTAATCCCTGATTGATATGGTGCAGCAGCTGCACGTGCTGCTGATCGTATAAATTCTCTATCTGAAACGCTTTTTCCGCCCGCGTAACGCCTTCATCGGTCAAAAGCACCGTTTTGGTTTTTTCATCGATCGTGTAGTCCCGCTCTTCCTTCAGCCGGCTCACAAATACATTAGCCGCAGCGTAAAGCTTGGTCGACTGCTCCACCGAGCCTGAAATGATCAGCGGCGTTCTCGCTTCATCGATCAAAATCGAGTCAACTTCGTCGACGAGGGCAAAATGAAGCGGGCGCTGCACCATTTGTTCCTTGTACAGAACCATATTGTCCCGCAGGTAATCAAAGCCAAACTCATTATTGGTCCCGTACGTAATGTCAGCCAGATATGCTTCCCGCTTCGCTTCTTTACTCATATCTTTTAAATTCAGGCCGACGGTCAATCCGAGGAACTGGTAAAGCTCTCCTAAAGTCTCGCTGTCACGCTTGGCCAGATAGTCGTTGACGGTAACAACGTGCACGCCTTTGCCGGTAATGGCGTTTAAGTAGACCGGCATGGTTGCGACTAGGGTTTTCCCTTCCCCGGTTTTCATTTCCGCGATATCGCCGTCGTTTAATACGATGGCACCCATCAGCTGTACGCGGAAGGGAGTCATTCCCAGCACACGTGTCGATGCTTCTGCTACAACCGCATAGGCTTCCGGCAATAGCTGTTCAAGCTTTTCACCCTGCTGATAGCGTTCTTTAAACTCTTCTGTCTTACGGGCAAGGTCTTCATCGCTCAAAGCCTGGATGTCTTCATAAAAAGCCTCTATTTTTTCCGCTTTTTTCTCCAGTTTTTTTACATATTTTTGGTTTGTATCTCCAATGACTTTCTTCAATAAACCTCTCATGGTTTAATCATCGTCCTCTCTTTCGTACCATCTAGCCGAAATACGATTGACGCGCATAGTTGTTTTAATTGATAGTAAGGGCTCGAAGCCTAATTTATCTGTCGTTTTACATATATAAATGAATCGTTGTATTTCTAAGCATCACCGTACATTTTAACAGTATTCCGCTATTGTTACAACGAGTACCCGTGCTCCCGGCAAGACTAAAACAAGCCCTGCGCATTACCCGCACAGGGCTTGTTGATTCATATAATTATTCTTCCGGCTCAATCAGGCCGTAGCGCCCGTCGCGGCGTTTGTAGACGACTGATGTGTCACCGCTGACAGAGTTGGCAAAGACGAAAAAGTTGTGGCCGAGCATGTCCATCTGAAGGATTGCTTCTTCCGTATCCATCGGCTTTAAATTAAACCGTTTGGTCCGGACGATTTCAAGGCCGTCATCTTCCTCTGTCACTTCATCCGTTAGCGGAGCTTCTTTCACCCCGCCATTGGCAATTTCCTCATTTAATTCTTCAATATTGGTTTTAAATACTTCCGATGTTTTACCGTTTTGGCGGAACTTGCGATTTACTTTTGTTTTATATTTTCGAATCTGCCGTTCGAGCTTGTCCGTCGCAAGGTCGATCGCCGCATACATATCCGTATGCGTTTCTTCTGCGCGGAGCAGCAGCTGCGGCATAGGGATGGTCACTTCTAAAATTTTCTCACTGTTTTGAACTTCCATATTTACATGGACGTCCGCCACAGGGGTTGTATCAAAGTAACGTTCAAGCTTGCTCACTTTCTTTTCTACGTAACCTCGAAGAGCTGGAGTCACCTCTAAGTTTTCCCCGCGAATGTTAAAGTTCATCAAGTGAACCCCTCCTTATCGTTATGTGTCTACTTTCTATATTCCTTTTGCAGAATCCTTTTCAAACAACAAAATTTTTTTAAAAAGTGAAAAGAATGTGGCATAACAAAAGGGTCTCAGGACTTATGAAACAGATAAAACCCTTTTAATTGTAAGCGCTGGCTCAACCAAAAAATTCACATAAAAAGCTGCGCCGGACCGTTCCGGCGCAGTCTGTATTTCTATTATAATCCCATTGAAATATATTTGGTTTCAAGAAACGGCATAATGCCCTGACGTCCGCCCTCGCGTCCGATACCGCTCTGCTTCCAGCCGCCAAACGGCGCCTGGGCGGCCGAAGGGCCACCGTCGTTCCAGCCGACAATACCGTATTCGAGTCCTTCGGCAATTTTCATGCCCCGGGACATGTTTTCGGTAAAGAAGTACGAAGCAAGACCGAACGGCGTCGTGTTCGCGAGCTTGACACCTTCTTCATCACTGGTGATTTTCTGCACCGGTGCCACCGGACCGAACGTTTCTTCGTGCATGATAATCATGTCATGGTTGACGTCACGGAGCACGGTCGGTTCAAAGTAATAGCCGCCGTCCTTTTCATAACCGTTGCCGCCGGTTACAACTTTTGCGCCTTTATCGACAGCATCCTGTACGTGACGTTCAACTTTGTCGTATGCGTCTTTATCAATCAGCGGGCCGACCTTCACGTTTTCGTCCATACCGTCGCCGACCTTCAGGTCCTTGCATGCCTCCGCAAATTTTTCGACAAACTCTTCGTATACCTTTTCATCGGCATACACACGGTTGACGCAGATGCATGTCTGTCCGGACGCACGGAATTTTGAGGCCACGACGCCATTGACCGCTTTTTCGATGTCTGCATCGTCAAGGACGAGTGCAGGCGCATGGCCGCCGAGTTCAAGCGACAGCTTTTTAATATCCTGGGCGCCCTGCTCCATCAAATTGCTTCCGACTTCGGTGGAGCCTGTAAATGTAACCTTACGGACTTTTTCGTTCGACATCAGTTCATTGCCAATCGCCGACGAGCTCTGGCCGGTAACCAGGTTGATAACGCCTTTTGGTACGCCCGCTTCTTCACATATTTCCACGAAACGAACGGCGGACAGCGGCGTATTCTTTGCTGGCTTCAGCACGATCGTGCAGCCTGCGGCAAGAGCCGGTCCTACTTTACGGGTGATCATTGCCTGCGGAAAATTCCACGGAGTAATCGCGCCGACCACGCCGACTGGCTGGTGAATCACCATCAGCCGCTTGTTTTCCGAACCGGATGGAATGGTCTCCCCGTATACCCGTTTTGCTTCGTCTGCGTACCATTCAATAAAGGAGGCCGCATAGGCTACTTCGCCTTTTGCCTCCGCAAGTGGTTTACCCATTTCCTTTGTCAGCAGCTCGCCGAGTTCATCCTGGCGCTCCATCATGAGGGTGTGAATCTTGCGGAGAATGTCTGCCCGTTCGTACGCCGTCGTCTTCGACCAGGAATCAAACGCCTCGTGGGCGGCATTAATTGCTTCCTTCGTTTCCGCTTCGCCTGCGTTAGCCGTCTCTCCCACTACTTCTCCGTTTGCCGGATTCACGACATCGATGGTTCCTTCGTCTGCCTGTTTCCATTCACCGTTAATATATATTTTTCCAAACATACCATTATTACTCCCTTTCATGCGGAATGTGCATCGTTCGTTCTATACCCGCAATTCTCAATTATTATTCTGCTCATTTATAAATCAGGCGCTCCCTATTTTAGAATAGAACACGGGCAGAAGCCCCTATTTCAAAATAAAGCCTAAAAGCGCGGCTCCCCTTGTATTCCGGTGCTCCGGAACATATGATAGTACCAGGCAGCAGCACTTCGGCTGCTTACTCTTCTACATATTTCCCCTTATACCTCTGACAGCAGCAACCTCCCACACTGTTCTGTCCGTCCGGGCGCCGCTCCCCTTGTCTAAGCGGCCGTCCCGGGCACCAGAAGCCCGGCATCTGCCGGGTTTCTTTCTTATGGTCTCCTGTTCCCGAGGACACTTTCCACTACACAGTCCATATCTGTTCCTCCCTCTCTGGAAAGCGGTGGAAGACAACCGTGAACGAGGTCTTATTCTTTTTTGTGTAAAAGTGTGGTATTCTTAAAAGATATGTAAAACGAATTTTAGATGGAGGTCGGAGGTTCCATGAGGAAGTCTTTTGGCGTACTTCTCGTTTCTTTAAGTCTCGTCCTTCCGATAGGATGTTCATCCATTGACAATGAACCAGATCCCACGGAAAACCAAGCTTCAGATGAGGAACCGGCTTCTGATGAGGTTCTTTCTGAAAGTATTGAATATATGCAGGAATTAGACCGTTATTCTATTAATATAAACATGAACCAGACCATCGGCCCGGCCCAGGAAGAGCCGGTTACCAATGAGCTCACCTCCCATGTGGAGGTCGGTACCGATCCGTTCGCCTATCATGAGTCTTCGACACTGCAGACGACCGAGCAGGAGCCCAAGGAAATCGAGCGCTACCTGACGGCCGAAGGCTTTTTTACGTATGATTCTGCAGAGGAAGAATGGATCAAGTATCCGGATGAATTCACCGGTGATTTGAGTGCTTCAAGCCAGTCCATCGGCGAACCATCGGCTGTGCTGGAGCTGATCGAAGCTTACGCTACAGATTTTCAAATGGACGAACAGGAGTCGGAATACGTGATCGAGGCGCGAGGGCGTTCCGACCAAATGCGTGAGCTCGTGAAGAGCACGGTTGGTTTCACCAATGAAGATTTTGACAACTTAATTGACGACATGCTGTTTGCCGGAAGCCTGGAAGATACTGTCTACACTATTACTATCGATAAGGACTCGATGCAGACTAAAAGCATTCAGGCAGATTTTAAAATTGCCATGAATAACAGTCAGACTCCGCAGACTGCTTCCTCCACTCAGTCCCTCACGTTTGCCTATGATGAGGTAAACAATGAGCAGACAATCAGTGCTCCTTCCAACGTCATCGCTACGGCGGAAGAGCTGAACTTTGAAAATCTGCAGGAGTGGGAGGAAGGTGAACGGTTCAGCCAGATTGAAGGCCAGAGTATTTCCGAGCTCATGTATCCGGACCGCCAGCCGGCGAATTGGATTATTGATCACGGCTCTCTGCCGACGCTTGAACAGAGGCTGGGGCTGCCGCCTCTTTCCGAACAGGGCAGCGACGAATAAATAAACAGGCAGGGAGCCGGCTCCCTGCCTGTTTATTTACGCGCGAGTGCTGTCACCCGCAGCTTCCAGCGTTCAAGCACCGGCATATATACCGAAGCAACGTATCGCATCTTTTCGGCGCTGCTCATCGCTTCTGCATCTATCAGGCCCCGCACTTCTTCCGTTGCCTGCTCGAAAGCTTCAAGATCCTGCTTCCATTCTTCCTCCTGTCCAAACAGATACGCCATGGTCACTGTCTGCGAGGAAAACAGCGAGGACTCCCTGGTCGTGCTGTCGAGCAGCCGGTCTCCGTTTTCTTCAAACCCTTCCCGGTAAAAGCCTGTCACCTGTACCATACTTTCCTGCACCATCTGCAGCCAGTCGCTGTACTGCTCCAGAAATGTTGCTTCTGCCCTGCGGAGATGTTCACTCATCATTACCTGCCCCTTTTTTGTCCTTTAAGCCGTTTATAACATAATCGAAGCACGCATACATAAAAAAACCTTCAGGTCGAGGCCTGAAGGTTTTACGTATTAGTTTTTGCTGTCGAAAAAATAGGCTGAAGCCGTGGCGCCGGTTTGCTCATATTTTCCCATATGGCGGCGTTTTTGACGGCTTCCCTGCAGCTCCGTACGGATCACCTGTTTCCAGCCGGCTAGCCGGTCGTCAATATAAAGATTCATTTTGACCGTCTCTTCCCCGAGCTGACGCTCGGCCTCTGACCATTCCTCTACTGGCGGCAGGTCCTTCAGCTGTCTGTCCCGTGCCTGCAGAAAAAGATCTACGCTCTCAATGTAATCATCCCTTGGCTGTTCATTCTCCGGCATGGGCTGCGCCACTTTCTCGTACAGCTCCCGGGTAGTGACATACAGTTCACGGATTACACTCATTACACCCGGCCGCCTTCACGGAAACGGTTCTCCCGGTCTTTTTGCATCGCCTGCTTCCATGTGTCGCGGAACTCTGCGACAAGTCCGTACACTTCCCGCAGAGCGTCTGTGTCATTACTGACATTCGCTTCAATCAGGCGGCGGTAAATGTAGTCATACATCTGCATCATGCTGCTGCCAAGATCGCTGTCCGTTTTCAGCGTAATCATCAGCTCTCCGATAATGTTTTGGGCCCGAATCATCAGCTTGTTTTTTTCTTCAACCTTTCCCTCATTCATCGCCTTCTCCGCCTTTTGGAGAAATTTCAGGCAGCCGTTGTATAAAAGGAGCGTCAGCTCTGCCGGTGAGGCGGTCTGCATTGCCTGCTGCTGGTAGGGATTCGTTTTGACCGGTGCCGGCTTCGGAGCAGGTACTGCCTGTTTTGGCGTGAATGCTTTCTGCGGCTTCTCTTTATCCGGTGCAGTCGTCTGCTTCATTGCCTGCTGGTACATTGCCTGTGCCTGGTTAAAACTCATATGTTTTCTTCCTCCTCAAGAAGGTGCTGTTATTACTGGCCGTTGTTCATAAACTGCATCAAATAGTTGGACTGCGAATTGGCCCGGCTCATCGCCTGCTCCATCGCTGTAAACTGGCGGTAATACCGGTTTTCCACTGATGCCATCCGGTCCTCAAATTGGGCAATACGGTCGTCGATGTTTTCCATATTGCGGCCGAGTGTAAACTGGTGCGGAAGCAGCTTACCTTTGTAGCCCCCGGCCCGTTCAGCAAGAGCGGACACGCCGTTGTCGAGCGTTTCCCTCATCCGGCGGGCAAGTCCCTGGGTTTCAGTTGTTGAGCCGCTCGCGGCAAACAGCTGGTACACCCCTTCACTGTCATCTTCAATCGCCTGGCGCAGCTTGTCTTCATCGATTTCGAGCTTGCCGTTGTCGGTGTAGCTCGAACTTGTCGTAATGCCGATCGAATAGAGCGTATTATATGCTGAATCGGTGCCCCCCACCTGCTCGTACAAAAGCGAACGCATATTGTTCATCACATTCGAAATGGAGCTGTCGCTGCGGAGCAGACCGCTGCGGGCTTTTTCCTCCCACATCTCAATTTCTTTTTCACTCATTTCTTCTTTCTGCTCGTCACTCAGCGGCTTAAAGTCCCGGTTTACCTTTTCATTCAGCTTCCCGTTCACATCTTCAACGATCTTATTATACTCTTCAACAAATCCTTTAATCGTGTCCATGACACCATCGGTATTTGTATCCGATCCAAGCGTTACCGCGCCGTCTGCTTCAGTGAACGTTTCTTTAAGAGTGATGCTCATCCCGTTTACGTCAAACGTGTTTTTCACACGCTCGGTTTCAAGTCCGTTCATCGTAAACACAGCATTCTGTTCGCCCTGGTTGGACTCACCCTCGACATTATTCAGACCCAAAGTGTTATTGAAAAAGTCACCCGAAAAAAGCATTTCATCGCCGTTTTTGTTAAAGTCACCGGTCTCCGAACGGGTGAGCGCTGCTTTACCCGAATGCTCATCGTAAAATGCACTCACTCCCGCTCCGGACGAGCTGATTGCGCTCATAATGTTATTCATCGACTGCGCGCTCGTGAACGTAAATTTGTTTTTCTGTTCGTTTCCGTTTTTATCAAAGGTCGTAATGGTATTCGTGGAATACTGCTGGGTGAATGTCGCGTCAATCGTTCCGGTGGCCGCTTCGCCGAGCGTCACTCTTCCTGTTTTCGTATCCACGTAGGCTTCACCTGCCGCGAGCTCCTGTTCCGGATCCGTCACAATTGTCAACGCATTACCACCGTCTATAGTGATGTTCAGCTTATCCGGATCAATCGCGCCTTTACCGAGCGAAAAAGAAGAGGTGGCTGTAGCCGCTTCAATTGTTTTGGTTTCATCTACCGCTGCATACTGCACGCTGATGCTTTTGCCTTTCGTTACCGCCGAACCAAATTCCAGATCAATCTGGCCGCCGTTAAAGCTGGCGCGCACCTGGCCGGGCTCGAGCGGGTCCGTGCCGGTCACTACCTCATACTGTTTTCCGCTTACCTTCACGATCATGTCGTCCGTGTTTTGTTTAAGATTGCTGCCTTCCACGCTGTAGGACGTACCGCCGTCGGCGTTAATCGTTTTGCTTTGAATCACACCTTCGCTCCACTGCGGTCCTTTTCCGTCTGCAAATGTCTGACTGCCAACCGCTTCCGTAGCGGAAAAATCAGGCCCGGTCGCCCGTTCCGAGCTGCTCTGCGACGCTGATTTCGCCAGCTGCTTCACCTCGCTGATCGAATAGGTGGCATTGCCGGCATCTGCGGACGCCTTGGCACTCACGCGGCTGTCATTAGTAGATGTCGCTGAGCGGTCCGTCATCGACGATTTTTTCATAATCGAATCAAAAATCGTGTTCCGGAAATCAAAAAACTGCTTGTTTACATCCTGATACATTTCCGTCTGCCACTCGAGCGTCTGTTTCTGCTGATTCAGCTTATTGATCGGCTGGCGCTCCGCCCGCATTAAATCCTTTACTGTCTGGTCAATATCCATTCCTGAAGCAAACCCGGATACTCGCATAAATGATAGGCTCCCTTCTGCCGTTTTCTTCGTTACTGTTACTATCGGAAATACTTTAAGGCAGTTGAAGCATTTGCCGCAGTTTTTCTAAAATACGAAAAAAGACCCGGATACCATCCGGGCCTCTGGGACATTGCTATTCACTTTTTTCTACGGCATGGCCGCCGAAGCCTTTACGGAGGGCAGCCACCACTTTGCCATTAAAGGTATCGGTTTCCTGCGAACGGTAGCGCATCATGAGCGAGAGCGCAATGACCGGAGTTGTTGCCTCGTATTCGAGCGCGGACTCCACGCTCCACTTGCCTTCGCCGGACGAATGCATCACGCCGCGGATGTCGTCGAGTCTCGCATCGCCGCGGAAGGCTTCCTCCATCAGCTCCATCAGCCAGCCGCGGATGACCGAGCCGTTGTTCCAGACGCGGGCGACCTGCTCGTAGTCATAGTCGAACGGACCCTTTTCAAGCAGTTCAAATCCTTCGCCCATCGCGGCCATCATGCCGTACTCGATGCCGTTATGCACCATTTTCAAGTAGTGGGCACTGCCGCCTTCCCCGGTGTAATGGTAGCCGTTTTCCACCGACAGGTCTTCCATCAGCGGCTCGAGCACCGGGAAGATGTCCTTGCGTCCACCGATCATCAGGCAGGCGCCGTTTCTTGCACCGGAAATGCCACCGCTTGTGCCGACGTCGAAAAAGTGGACGCCCCTTGCTTCAAGTGCTTCATAATGAGCCAGTGTCCGCTTGTAATGGGAGTTGCCGGCATCGATTAAAATATCACCTTCGTCAAGGTACGATGCCGTTTCGGTAAGCACCTGATCGGTCGCATCCCCGGCCGGCACCATCACCCAGATGATGCGCGGCTTCGGAAGCTGATCCACCAGCTCCTGCAGGGAGGCGGCTGTGCTTCCTCCGTCACCCTTAAAGCTTTCGCGAAATTCTTCGGACAGGTCATAGGCAACAACGTCGTGATTTTTGTCAAGCATCTGCAGGCCGATATTATACCCCATTTTTCCTAACCCAATAATTCCTGCTTTCATGTTCTCCACTCCTCTTTTCTATTTATACGAAGATACTTAAAATCAGTGCCACACCAAAGCCAACAAAACCGATAATTGTTTCCATAACGGTCCATGTCTGGAGCGTTTGTTTTTCATTCAGGCCGAAGTACCTGCTGACCAGCCAGAACCCGGAGTCGTTCACGTGGGAGAAGGCTGTGGCACCGGAAGCAATTGTAATAACAAGCAGACCGAGCATTGCCTCGCTGACGTCATATGTCTCAAGCAGCGGCGCTACAAGGCCGGCAGCTGTTACCATCGCAACGGTCGCAGAGCCCTGGGCTACACGGACAAGAACAGCTGTGATAAAGGCAAAGACAAGAATTGGCATGTTCGCGTTTTCCATCGCGTTTGCGAGTACATCGCCAACGCCTGACTGGATCAGCATTTCACCGAATACACCACCGGCACCGGTAACAAGAATGATAATACCGGCCGGCTCAAGGGCTTTCGTCGTAATCTGCTGTACTTCCTGTTTCGAGTAGCCCCGGCGGATACCGAACACATAAAATGTTAAAAGTGCTGCAACAGTTAGTGCAAAGAATGGGTCCCCGATAAAGGACAGTATTTCATATGCTGTGCTGTCTTCTGCGAGGAAAACCCCGGATCCTGTGTTAAGCAGAATCAGCACAAGCGGGAGAAGGATGATAGCGAGAACGCTGCGGAAGCTTGGCAGCTCGCGGTCGTACTCGACGTTTCTCATCTGCTCCATCATGTATTCCGGAACGCCGATGTCGATTTTTTTCGCCATGTATTTACCGAACAATGGACCAGCAATGGCTACTGCCGGAAGGCCGGCAATTGTACCAAACAGAATGACCCAGCCGAGATCCGCGCCGATGATCGAAGCAACCGAAATCGGTCCCGGCGTTGGCGGAATAAAGCTGTGCGTCACGGCAAGACCAGCTACAAGCGGAATACCGTAGTATACGAGTGATTTTTTCGTTTTACGGACAAGACTGTATACAATTGGAATTAAAATAACAAGTGCAACGTCTAAAAAGACGGGAATCGAAACGATAAAGCCTGTAAGTGCAAGTGCCCAGCTGACGTTCTTTTCTCCAAATTTATCAACAAGTGTCAGCGCCAGGCGTTCTGCGCCCCCGGACACCCGGAGCATTTCCCCAAACATGGCCCCAAGGCCGATCACGACGGCAATAAATCCGAGGGTGCCGCCCATCCCTTCTTCGATGGTCGTTATAATTTCACTTGGCGGCATGCCGACGGCGATACCGACGAGGAAACTGACGAGAAGCAAGGCAATAAAGGCCTGCAGCTTCGTCTTCATAACTAAAAATAACAGTGCAACAATTGCTAATACGGCTACAATAATGAGCCACGGTGCTGAAGTCGTCATAGTATTTCTCCTTTTTCAGTTGATAGTGTGCGTTTGCCTTCTGCGTGTGCACGCTGCACGTCGGCAATCGCGGAAAATTCAGATTGAAGATTGCGTGCAAGCCGGAGGAAAATCGGCTTCAAGTCCCGGTATGCTGTCACGTTATCCATAATTGGGGATTGCCGTGTTTCGATCGGGATCAGTTCGTGAATCGTATCCAGGCTGTCCTTTTGCCCGGTGGCCGTCATGGCGAGCCAGGCGGCGCCGAAGCAGGCACTCTGGTGGCTATCCGGAACGACAATGTCGCTTTCGAATATGTCGGCCATCATCTGCTTCCACAGTTCCGAACGGGCAAAGCCGCCGTTGGCACGGAATTCTTTAATGTTGATACCGGCTTCAATCAACGCCACTACTACGGCGTACATCTGCATCATGACACCTTCCATAACGCTCCGGACCATCTGTTCGCGCCCGTGGTGCAGCGTCAGGCCGAAAAATACGCCCTTCGTATCGCTGTTCCAGAACGGGGCGCGTTCACCGGTCATGTACGGAAGAAACAGCAGACCGTCGGAACCCGGCATCACGCTTTCTGCCATTTCCGTCAGCACGTCGTAAGGATCTGTACCATTTTTGCGGCACTCTTCCTTTAGATCCGGCATGATTTTGTCCCGCATCCAGCGAAGTGCTATACCGCCGTTGTTGATCGGACCGCCGATCACCCACAGGTCATCGGTCAACGCGTAGCAGAATATTCGTCCCTTCGGATCCGTGTACGGCCGGTCGATGACCGTGCGTATCGCTCCGCTTGTACCGATCGAGCAGGCAACCACGCCTTCCTCAAGCGCTCCGGAGCCGACGTTTGCAAGCACTCCGTCGCTTGCCCCAATGACGACTGTTGTCGTTTCCTGTAAATGCAGCCGCTTACAAACATCTTTGTTTAAGTCACTGCGCTCGTACGTCGTACTCATCGGCTGGGACAAATGATTTTCTGTAATACCGGCAAGAGCCAGTGCTCTGTCGTCCCACTCTTTTTTATGAATATTGAAAAGGCCTGAAGCGGAAGCGATGGAGTAATCAACAATGTATTCCCCGAACCATTTATGAAAAAGAAATTCCTTCACCGAAATCCATTTCGCTGCCTTTACGGCGATTTCTTCCCGGTGCTTCTGGAACCACATAACTTTCGTCAGCGGCGCCATTGGATGAATCGGGGTGCCGGTCCGTTCAAAAATGTCCTGCCCGTTTTCGGCTTTTACTGTTTCGGTTTCGTGCACCGACCGCTGATCCGCCCAGGTGAGTGCCTGTGTGAGCGGCTCACCGTTTTCATCTACAGCGAGTATGCTGTGCATAGCTGCACTAAAGCCGATTGTGCCAATATGTTTTCCTTCTTTAGCGACGTCTTCGACGACGTTTTTCAGCGTCTGTTCGACGGCGCGAAGAATTTCGTAGGGGTCCTGCTCCTTCCAGGCCGGGTCCGGAGAATAAATTGGATATTCAAGCTCTCGTTCCGCCCAGATCTTTCCGTCTGTATCGTACGCCAGCGTTTTTGTGCTCGTTGTGCCTATGTCTACGCCGGCTGTAAGTGACTCAGCCATAACATTTACTCCCTCGCTTTCGCTAACGCTTTCAATTGGTGAAAATATTTTTCTCAATTCGTTATTATACGTGAAATAAAATTCTATGCAAGCGTTTTAAGAAAATTTTTTTCGTGCATTTTAATAGCTAAGTGAAATTTATTCCTTTATGATAAAGGTAAGACTTTTTTCTCCGGAGGGATACTCATGGCTACCGAAACGACTCACGTCCGCCAGCGGATCCAATCGCTGTACAACAGTTTTAGTGATAAAGAAAAGCAAATCGCCGACTATATGCTGCAAAATCCCGAAACCATCGTCCATTCGACCATCAATCAGGTAGCCGACCAGCTTTCCCTGGCAGACGCCACCGTGTTCCGTTTCTGCAAGCGGCTCGGCTTTAAAGGCTACCAGGCGATGAAAATCGCGCTCGCTTCTGACATTATCGAACCGATCGAAGACATTCATGAAACGATCCAGGAAAGCGACACCGAAGCGGAGATTATGTCCAAGGTATTTCAAAGCAATAAAAATGCGCTCACCTACACCCAGGAGGTGCTTGATGAAAACACTGTCCGCCAGGCGGTCGAGTACCTGCTTGAAGCATCAGAGCTCCATTTTTATGGAAGCGGCGGCTCCGGCGTCACTGCGCAGGACGGCCAGCACAAGTTTATGCGCACGGGACTTCCTAGCCACGCATATACTGATGCCCACTGGCAGGTCATGGCCGCCTCCCAGCTGAAGCCAGACGACGTAGCGATTGTAATTTCTCACTCGGGGGCCAATGAAGACGTCCTCGAAGCGATGGATGTGGCCAAAGAACAGGGCGCACGCATTATCGCTATTACAAGCTATGCCAAAACGCCGATAAGCCAGAAGGCCGACCTGACGCTGCAGACCATTTCCCGCGAAACCGAATACCGCTCCGAAGCGCTCGCCTCCAGGCTTGCCGAGCTCTCGCTCCTCGACGGCCTGTATGTAAATTACTGCATCAAGAAGAAAGACCAGGCACAGGAAGCTGTGGCTAAAATGCGCAAAGCCGTCGCAAGAAAAAAGGTGTAGGAAAAGCGGAGAGCGTTCGGTCACCACCCGGGACGGCTCGCCGTTTTCAGTCGGCTTGAGACGAAGTCACAAACGAACTGAAAATGCGAATGGACCCGGGTGATAACGCTCAGAGCTGGACAGCAGGAAAAGCGGAGCCACCCTTGTTGGAAGGAAGTTCGATGAAAGACGTCACTTTCGTGACAACATCGAACTGACCTGCTACGCAGGCCCCAGACGGCTGGCGTAATCCTGGCTGGAAGCGTCGAAAGACGGTGAAGTCAGGATGCAGCCAATGGACTGGACGGCTGGGTGGCGAAGCTGGACAGCGAGAAGATCGTAGCCGCCCTTGCTGTAAGAAAGTTCGATGAAAGTCGACACTAACGGATGTAGACTTCAACCAAAAAGAGCCCGGCTTCTCCTTTGTTACAGGAAAAGCCGGGCTCTTTGTTTTACCCCGAGCGTTCGATTAATGCAGCATGATTATGTTTTGGACTGTTTACTTCGGTGCTTACAGGATACATCGTCATCCGGGAAGCGTCGAATGGCTGAAGCAGTGATTTTAACACTTGTTTATCGGTTTCATGCGGATCAAGCCAGGTTTTTCGTGCGGCTTCATCCAGAATCACCGGCATCCGGTGGTGAATACTCTTCATTAAGTCGTTGGCTTCGGTCGTAATGATCGTGCAGGACGTGATCGTTTCATCTTCGCCTTCCCACCTGTCCCACAGGCCGGCGAACGCAAACAACGCTTCGTTGTCGACCGTTATCCGGTACGGCTGCTTTGTCCCGCCTTCCCGGTCCCATTCATAGAACCCATCGGCAATAACCAGGCAGCGCCGGCGTTCAAGCAGGCGGCGGAACGCTGGCTTGATATCAACGCTTTCCGCCCGGGCGTTGATCATTTTATGGCCGATTTTCTTATCATCTGCCCAGGATGGAATCAGCCCCCACTGCAGCCAGCCGGCTTTCGTCTGTTCAGTAGAGGAGGCCACCGCCAGCACTTTCTGTGACGGCGCTACGTTGTAGCTTTCCTCCCCTTCCGGAAATGCTGCGCCGAAGGCTCGTTCCAACGCCTCTTTAGAATGAACGAGCGTGTATCTTCCACACATCACGGGATACCTCCTTTTACAGCTTATGTACCCAAAAAACGAGCTTTCTACTTAAAAAAATTACTATTACGCAAATCCCAGCCGGCTATTACAAAGCATACGACGGCATAGAGGCTTAAAAATCCTCCCAGAATACCGTAAGATGCCCCCTCAAACCCCCGGATATGCATATAGCCGTAATAAAAAAGCGAAATGGCTGCGGCCATAAGTGCAATTCCCGGCAGCAGCTTTACCCAGAGCGCCCATCCCTTCAGCACAAACAGCAGCGTAAAAAGGACAGCTATAACTCCTGGAAGTATAGATGTTGTGAATGGTCCACTGATCATGATATCTCTCCCACGGTTCCCCACCATTAATAAAATCCAGGCAAATCTTCATGCCCCCGCACTTCTCTCCTAATAAAGTAACACAATCTGCCACCAGATATCCTGTTTCAGGCAGTAAGCTTCATGAAAATTTAATTTTAACGAAGGCCTGTTCTTTACCCGAAGATCTGTGAAGCAATAGCGTACAAGGTCCCGTTCCTGGAGCCTAACTTTCCGGGATGCCGCACCATCCTATGCGGTTCGCTCTGTTTTTCAAAGCCGTACTTCCCAAGCATTTTCGTTATAATGCTGCTTTCTGCGGTAAGATCAATCCGGACCTTCACCGGATGCGCTTCAATCAGCTGTTCAACTAATGCAGCTGCTCCTCTTTCATCCGGAGCTGTGACCGGGCCAATCAGCAGCTGCCCTTCATGCCAGATCGACAGACCAAAGCCTACCGGCTGATTGTTTCCGTTTATTAATACAAGAGAACGATATGCCTGAACAAACCGGTGGCGTAAAAAAGCTTCCCGGTCTTCCCCAAACGCTTCACGGTCCAGCTGCTGTATGCTGCCCCAATCGGAGGATTCGTGCATTCTTATATTTTTCGGCAGAATAGTGCTGTTTGTATTCAACGTTTGGCCCGGGGCGGTATATTTGTACACCGGGCCTGCTTCTTCAAACCCAAACTCTCGGTATAACGGTTTCCCTTCTTTAGTGGCAAACAGCATCACACTGGCTTTCTCCGGCACCAAATCCAAACACGCCTTCACTGCTTCCCGGGCCAGCCCCTGTCGCCGGTAAGCCTCCCGGACAATAACAAGACCGAGAGCCGCCGTTTCCCCGTATGGAATTACAGCCGAGCTGGAGACCACCGTGCCTTCCGGAGTTTTATGACCGTATACCACTCCCGAAGCGAGCACCGCCTTCATTTCCGCTTCATCGTAGTCCCAGCCCACTTCCCGGGGCAGTTCTGCAAGTGCCGGAATATCGTTTTCCGTTAACCGGTGTATCGTCAGCTTCATCTGACATTGCTCCTTCCTGGCGTTTATAGTTTGCGCCGCAGGCTTTCCTCTATCCACAACTGTTCTGCTTTCCATTTACGGTAAATATACATATCCTCCGCTGCGAGCACCGTATAAACCACTCCGTAAAACAAATACGTCCCCATTGTGAAATCAGCCGACAGCCAATGGATTATTGTCACTAAAAGAAGCAGGGCGCTGCCGAAGAAATCCTTCTTTAAGCGCCCTGCATATATCGATTTTTTGTTCGCAGCCGTTTGCTGCCTGCTATCCATTCTGTCACCTCTTTGTGCTGCACGGGTGTCTGTTACAGTTTCACCATATTTTTCCCATTACTTTTTGCCTCATAAAGAGCCTGATCCGCTTTAAGCATCATGTCCTCCCGGCGGCGGTGAATAGCCGGAACCACAACGTTTACGCCAATGCTGACCGTCACCTTCGGGCTCACCCTCGATGTTTCATGGCGGATATTCAATTTGTCTACTTCGTCGCTGATTGCGTGGGCAATTGCCCTGGCTTCTTTATTGTTTGTTTTCGGGAGCAGAAGCGCAAACTCTTCTCCGCCGAAACGGGAGGCCATGCCGCCGGAACGCATGCACACCCCGTGGATAGCCCCGGCAATCTGCTTGAGGCATTCATCACCCTCGAGGTGGCCGTACGTATCATTGAAGTTTTTAAATTCGTCCAGATCAATCATCATCACCGCAAGCGGGGACTGGCGTTCCATGCCTTCACTCCAGTACCGTTCAAAGGCATCGTTAAACGCCCGCCGGTTGGACAGGCCCGTCAGGCCGTCCACGTTCGCGAGACGTTCAAGCTTGCGGACGTTCGCATTCTGCTTGGAACGATCCCGGATAATCCCTATCATGCCAATAATACGTTTATACATAAAAACCGGGCTTGCCATCACTTCCAGCTCCATAAGCGATCCGTCCTGCCTCCGCAGGTTTACTTCAAAGTGCTGGGAGTTCCCTTTCATGACCCGGTTTATATATTTTTCCACTAACGCGTGATCCGTAAAATTTAATTCCTTCATCGAAAGGCCGATTACTGTGTGACGTTCCTTGTTCAGCATTTCAAGCAGTTTTTCGTTTACTTCAATGACGCTCCCCTGGTCATTCAAAAGAAACACCGGGGAAAGCGGCTGATCGAACAAAGCATGATAATAATTCCGCTGTACCCGCTGCTCCACGCTGCGCCGGAATAAGATCCAAAGCACGAGCCCCAGGATAACTACGCCCGTAAGCAGTCTTGTAATCAGTCCCTCTCTTTCAAGCGGCGTGCCCAAAAAAAGCACATCATAAAAATTCACGAGCATAAATACCGGAACCAAAACAAGCATCGACAGAGCGACACGCTTCACCACTTCCTGGGTTTTAATCTGCGCTATTTCTTTATGCTTCATTTTATCCCCCGCTCTGCTTAGGAACGCTCTCCATTTTGCGAATATTTAAGTAAGTATACGGTAGTTTCATAGTGTTGACTAATTTTATCACATGTCTTAAGTTTTAGGTATATGTAATCAATAAAGAATATGAATTTCCTTCATCCGCAATCATCTTTTATTGTACGTATTTTATCATGAAATGCTTAAATCATATGCATTTTCAATCAAAAACAGTGATTAATACCCTTCATAACCAATTTCATCCGCGCATAAACCTGTTCATTGTCGTGAGAATATTCCTAGAAGGTCAACAAACTAAACAAGACTGCCCTTTTAAAGGCCAGTCTCGATTTAAAAAATTGCTGTACTCGCTTTTCGAGCATCAATTATCCTCCTGCACACCGTATGATGATTACGTAAAAACATTGTTATAAATGTTTCAGAGTGTCGACAATGGCTCTAATTTTAGAGCGTGTCGGCATTTCTTTTATGCTATGATAAAAAGAAATAGCCTGGAAAGGGGTTATGGCGCATGATGAAGCGGAATGCGGAAGAAGCTCGT